>DASXBH010000210.1:0-21563 GCA_036491775.1 Candidatus Acidiferrum sp. | reverse complement strand
GGGCATGTTCCGGTCACTGCTTTAGGTGCTGGCACGGCCACCGTCGGTGCTGGCGTATACGAATACGTGCATGTCCATTTCACTGTCAGGACCGTCGAGCCTCCGACCGTCGCTGTGAACGAATACACTTGGCTGGCAACCACCGTCGCCGCCGTCGGGGTGATCCTCACTGACACCACGTTTGCACTGGAGCTTCCGCAGCCTGCTACCCACGCCGTGGCGCACAACGCCGCTGCTACCGCCGCAAGTTTCATCATTCGCAACTTCATACTGACATCTCCCCCGCTACACTTTTCGTGGCGTTCCACGACTCTTTCCTGCTCAATCTCGATGCCGTCTTCCCGCTCGCCGTTGTCCCACTTGCTGCTGCAATCTCTCCAACCGCTTTGCTTCCCGGGAATTTTCGTCCTGAATGGCGCAAAAATCCGCACACTCCGCCAACTAGAAAGTCTTTCCAACCGTGAACCGGAACGTGCTCGAAGGTTCAAAGTAATTCAAACGCCCCGGATTCTGAATCGCCGGCTCCAGTTGATTCAAAATTGTTGGGTCGCATTGATTTGGATGTAATGCCCACAATTGCCCCAATGCCTGACATGTCTGGAACAGACTCGCCGCATTGAATTGATCGAAGGGTGCAATGATCGTTTGATGCAGTCGCAACGGGTTATACGCCCAATAAATTCGGAACGGCGCCTGCACGATCGGCAAATTCACATCCAGCTGGATACCTGTCGATGCCCGCAATTTGAAGTTCGTTCCCGGCGCAATCTGCAGTTGCTGTTGTTGGTTCGCCAAAGGGAACATGGTGTTGATGTTCGCTACTCCGGTCGGGTCCAGCTTCAATGCGCCCTTGTTCGCTATTCCGTCGGTGCCTGCGTCCAGAAACAGCGTCATACCCACTGGTCCGGCGATCGGAATGCGATACTCAAAATTCCCCACCCCCTGCACGTCGCCGCCAGGGAATGTAATCGTGTTGGCCACCACTGGCACCGTGAACACCCGCTGCGTCGGAAATCCCGCGGTAGACAAGCACGTATTGCACGTGTACGTGATCCCTTGATTGAACACGCTCGGAATGAACGTCACTGGCGAGATCGCGCGGATGTCAAATCCGCGTATATCGTTTTCTCCCCCCATATAGAACCGGCTGTACGGTGGTACTTCCTTGCCTCCATACCCGGCCGTGTACGCTCCCAGAAAACGTACGCCAATCGCGTTCCGCTTCTTGTTGATCGGATGGAAGTATTTGAATTCCCCTGTGTTGGTGATCGTGTTGACGTTTCCACCAATCGGTCCGCCCGTAAACGCCAGTGAATAGAAGAAGCTTTTGCCGCTCGTCGCATTGACCGGATTGTTAATCGTGTTCTTGCTCAGCGTCGCCGTAATCGTACTCGCGATAATTCCATTCAGCGCGCTTGGTCCCGCGATGCTTCGGTACTGCAATTGCGTGAACAGCAAATCCGATGCTTGGTTGTACGTCGTGATGTTCGTCCGCGTCAGCCCGTACGTCAGCCCGAATCGCGTAAACGCATACTTCTTCAGCGCCGTGCTCGCAAACGCCGTAAATCCCGTACTGTTCTGGTTGTAGTTCTGAATGTATTGCGGGTTGATGCTGACCGCTTGTCCTGTCAGTACCGCTGCCTGTTGCGCTTGGTTGAACTTATACAAACTCGAAAAGATCGTGAACCCGCTCTGGATCGGCCGGTCAAACAGGTATGGCTCCGTGAATCCAAACATCAAGTTTCGCTGGTACTGCCCCACTTGCGCGGAAAGCGTCAGCGTCTCGCCTAATCCCAAAAAGTTGTTCGTCTGGTATGTCAACCCGATAAATCCGCCAGCCAGTCCGCTGACGCCGCCCTGCAATCCGATCGACTGCTTGCCTTTTTCATGCAACTTCAGCAGCAGGTCAACCGTGCCTTCCTTCGTGTTGCGCTTAATTTCCGCAGACTTGTCCGGATCCAGCTTGTCGAAATAGTCCAGCTGGTTCAGCCGCAAAATACTCAATTCCCAGTAATGCTTGTTAAACAGCTGGCCTTCATCGATCAGCAATTCGCGACGGATCACTTTGTCGCGCGTCGTGGTATTCCCGCTGAAGTCAATGCGCCGTACGTAATACTGCTTGCCCTCTTCAAACTTCATCGTGATATCAATGCGCTTTGCCGCTTCGTCTATTTCCGTATCCGGCTGCGGCACGAAATCGATGAATCCGTAGTTCCCATAAATCTTCGTGTAATCTTCCATCGCCTTGCGGATTTTCGACGCATTGAAAACGTCTCCCGTATGCAGCGGGAACACCGTTTTCAACGCCTCCACCTTCAGCGACAGCGCCTTGTCTGGGTCCGCGCTCACAATCTTTAGCGTCCCCATGTTGTAACGCTCGCCCTCTTCAATCGGGATCGTAATGTTGACCGCTTTCCCTTGCGATCTTCCCGCGAACGGAATCCCGTACTTCCATCCTTCCGTATCCACGTTCTCCAACACCGGTTCGCCTACCAGCACCCGGAAATAGCCGCTGTCCTGATACAACCCGCGAATCCCGACTTCCATATCCTCAATCAACTTGTCGTGGTCGTAGGTCTTCGACATCACGTTGATCTCCGTGATGTACAGCGGTATCTGGTACGGCCGGTCGTGCTTCATCGCCCGAATCAGCTTCCGGTTACTGAACGCGTGATTCCCCGTAAACAGGATCTTTCCGACTTTTACCTTCGGCCCTTCATCGATCTTGAACACCAGAATCACCGCGTTGCTCGACGCGATTCGCTCATACTGCGGGGTCACCGTCGCGAATTGCCGCCCGTGTTCTCCCAGCAATTCCTTCAGCACCACTTCCGCTTTCTTAATGCGTGTCGGATCAAACTGGCTTTCCACCGTCAGCCCGACTTTCTTCTCTTTGAACCGGTCCAGAATGTCTGATTCCGAAATCGAGTGAATTCCCTCATACCGGATGCGCCGGATCACCGGGCGCTCCTTCACTTCAAACACAATGATTTTTCCGTTGGGTTTGTCCGGAGAGTCTTCCACGTGCAATTTCACATCTTCGAAGAATTGCGTGTTCCACAACGCCTGGAAATCTCTACGCAGCGTATCCTCGTTGTACGGATCTCCTTGTCGGCTGAAAATGCGCGCCTGCAGCGTATCTCTCCGGATCCGCCGGTTCCCTTCAAAATCGATCCGCTCAATGAACCCCTGCGGCGCCTCGCCGTTGCCCTGCCCCTGCGGCTGCATCGCTGCGAAGTCTTCAATACTTTCGTCCAGCGTCTTCTCGTTCAGCGACGCGTGAAACAAATACGCGCCCTTTGCCCCTTCATTTGCATCTTCTATATGTGCGGGATTTGCGACTACCAAGGTAGGACTGAATTGCAGCAGAACCATCAACCACAGGCACGGGCTCAGCAAACGGACACACGCACGTCGCATGGCGCCCATCTCTGCGAAAACACAGACTGGCCTTCTAGCGGCCTTTGATCGTCTCAAGGCCGCGCCCCCAAACCCAAGATGTTATTCTCCCGCCAGTCCCGGCATGGGCTGGCCGTGCGTTGATCGCAGGCGGTTTCCTTCCATGGCAAACCGCTTCGCGTTCACACGTGTTGCGTCAGATTCGCTAGTGGACGACCGGGGTTGCCTCAACGACTGGCCGGAACGCGAGACCTTCCCCCGCAACATATATCTGCAATGTCGCAGGTCTCTGAATTCCTCCCTGGATTAATGCCTCTGAGAGCGGGTCCTCTACATATTTTTGCAAAGCCCGCCGCAGCGGCCGCGCACCGTAGTTGCGGTCCGCACACGTTTTCTCCAGGATCCACTGGCGTGCTTCGGGTGACAGCACAACCTGCACTTGGCGGTGGATCAGCGTGTCGTTCAACTGCCCGACCAGCAGATCGATAATCCGCAGCAGGTCTTCATCACCCAACGGATTGAAGAGAATCACTTCGTCCAACCGGTTCAAGAACTCCGGATTGAACGACCGCTTCACTTCCCCCAACACCAGGTCTTCCATGCTCTTCAAACTGGCTTCGTCTATTCCAGACGCGAACCCGATTGACGTGCGCTTCTGCAAATGCCGCGCACCGATATTGGAAGTCATGATGATGATGGTATTCCGGAAATCAACCGTATTGCCTAGACCATCCGTCAATTGCCCGTCCTCAAACACTTGCAACAATATATTGAAGAGGTCCGGATGCGCCTTCTCGATTTCGTCCAATAATATAACCGAATATGGAGTGCGACGCACTCTTTCGGTCATCTGCCCGCCTTCTTCGTAGCCCACGTACCCTGGAGGCGCTCCGATCAGCTTCGATACGGAGTGCTTTTCCATGAATTCCGACATGTCGAATCGGATCAGCGACTTTTCCGATCCAAACAGAAACTCCGCCAACCGTCTCGCTACTTCCGTCTTCCCGACACCCGTGGGCCCCAGGAAGAAAAAGCATCCCACCGGACGCAGCGGAGACTTCAACCCCGCTCGGCTCCGGCGAATGGCCCGTGCCAGCGCGGTAATCGCCTTATCCTGGCTGATCACTCGTTTGTGCAGTTCTGGTTCGATCCGCAGCAATTTCTGCTGCTCGTCTTCCTTGATCGAGGTCACGGCCACGCCCGTCCAGCGCGACACCACTTCCTCGATGTCTTCACGCGTCACGATTCCCGTCGACGCATCGTCCAGTTTGTAGCGGTCGCGCAATACCCGCAGGTTTTCTTTTTCCTTGCGCTCTTCTTCCGAATAAAACCGCGCCTTCTCAAATTCGTGCGCGGCAATCGCCGATTCCATCCTGTGCGTTATGAACTTCACGCGCTTTTGCACTTCGCCAACTTCATCTGGCACCGAAGCCTGGCGCAACTTCACCCGCGCTCCCGCTTCATCAATCAGGTCAATCGCCTTGTCAGGAAGAAAACGGTCGGGAATATACCGGTTCGAAAGGTAGACGGCTTGCCGCAGCGATTCGTCCGTGTAGCTCACCGCGTGGAACTTTTCATAACGCTCGCGCACGCCTTGAATTACCTGCACCGCTTCTTCTTCATTCGGTGCCGGCACTTTCACCGCTTGGAAGCGCCGCTCCAGCGAACGATCCTTCTCCACCGACTTCCGGTATTCGCCCGGCGTCGTCGCGCCTATGCACTGAATTTCTCCGCGCGACAATGCTGGCTTCAATATATTTGCTGCGTCCAGCGATCCTTCCGCCGAACCTGCACCCACCAAGGTGTGCAATTCGTCGATGAACACGATGGAGTTCTGGCTCTCCATCAGTTCCTTCATGATCGTCTTCAACCGCTCTTCAAATTGTCCGCGATATTTTGTCCCCGCCACGATCAGCGACAGGTCCAGCGACAATATTCGCTTGTCCGCAAGGAAAGGTGGCACGTCGCCATCCGAAATCCGCTGCGCCAGTCCTTCCACAATCGCTGTCTTGCCCACGCCCGGCTCGCCAATCAGCACTGGATTGTTCTTCGTGCGTCGGCAAAGAATCTGTATCACCCGGTCTACTTCGTTTTCGCGTCCCACCAGAGGATCAAGCGATCCTTCAGACGCGGCTTGGGTCAGGTCTCGGCTGAATTCTGCCAGCAGTGATGTTTCTTTTGGACGTGCCGCCGTAGTTTTTTCTCCTGTCGTGCGGGCCAGTTCTTCCCGCAACGCTGAAAGTCGCAACCCTCGCTCCATCAGGATTTCCGCGCCGAAGCACTTCTCTTCCCGCAGAATTCCTAGCAGCAAGTGTTCGGTCCCCACGTGCTTGTGGCCCAGTCGTTCCGCTTCTTCCGCCGCCATGTTCAAAATACGTTTGCACTCCGCGCTCAACGGCACTTCGACCGAAGTCGAAATCCGCTCCCGGATCGTGATTCGGGCTTCAATCTCTTTGCGTATCGATTCGATTGAGCCCTGTTGGCGCAGAAAGCGATTCGCCAGCGCTTTGTCCTCGCGCATCAAGCCCAGCAGCAAATGCTCGGTCTCGATGTACGGGCTTCCGTACTGGCTCGCTTCATATCTGGCAAAAAATATTACCCGTCGCGCTTTTTCTGTATATCGTTCGAACACGTTAGCTCGCTTCTCCCCCTGGGGTCCCTCTCGCACCGGTCTTCACCAGCCGAGTCTGCAGAACGCCATGTTCCAGCCCTAGCACTCGATCGCATCGTTCTGCCAGCGCCAGATTGTGCGTCGCGATCAGCGACGTTAGGCGATGCTCACGATGTAGTCGTTGCAACAGCTCAAACACCGCCCAAGCATTCTGCTCGTCCAGATCTCCAGTCGGTTCATCTGCCAGCAGCACTTTTGGCCCAGTGACGAGCGCCCGGCCAATTGCTACGCGCTGCTGCTCCCCGCCCGAAAGTTCTCCTGCGCGGTGGTCAGCCCGGTCTTGCAGCCCCACTTCCGCCAGCCATTTCCGCGCTTCTTTCAGCGCTGCTTCCAATGGCTCTCCGCGCACTAGCAATGGCATCGCTACATTCTCTGCCGCCGTAAAATCCGGCAACAGTTGATGCCTCTGCCAGAGAAACCCCACGGCGCGATTCCGAAATCTCGCTAGCGCCGCGTCATCATCCGTTTCAATCGCGTTATTTTCAAAGTATACTGTACCGCTTGTTGGAGTGTCTAGCGCGGCCAGCAAGTGCAGTAACGTGCTTTTCCCCGCTCCAGACGGCGCTACTATCGCTACCATCTCTCCCGCGCGCAAAATTACATTCGCGTCCGCCAAAACTTCCAAATTCTTCTCGCGCATCCCGTAGCTTTTCTTCAGGCCGCGGCCTTCCAGCACCATCGTGCTCTTCTCTCCGCTCGCGTTGGCCTCTACCGCACTCATCTCGCCCTCGTCAGCTCCCTATTTTCCCACCGGGCTGCCTAAGTTCACCGGGTCACCGAATTTTTGGCCCTGTCGTTTCGTCCGCTTACTGCCCTGTACCTTAATTAGATGCGCTTCCTTCTCGCTGGCGACCACCTGCGCCAAATCCCGGCACTTTGTGTCTTCCTTGACCAACTCTTTTCCCTTTTACTCCCGCCCCCTACCTACCAGCTTTCCAGCGCTTTTCCACACCTCTTATCGCGCTCCAAAACCCTTATTTCTCAGTGGCTTACCGACTTGATTTTTCGACAACCCTCCGCGTTCCTGGTTGCCGCCGCTAACCCTGCTATCCGGTAGCCCTGATAGGAGCAAATCAGCGGCCAAACGTTACCCCGTCTTTTTCAACGGCTTCTACCTGTTTTCGTGCATCGACTTGCCTACTCAAACCGCAATATCTCCACCGGCAGCAATCGCGCCGCCTCACGCGCCGGCAAGATCGTCGCCACCAACGCAATCCCCATCGCCGCCGTTGCGATCCACAATCCGTCCAGCAAACTCGGGTGAAATGGCACATACGGCACCGCGTACACCTGCGGATCCAATGGAATCAATCGATACGTTCCCGCCAGCCACGCAAACGCGTATCCGAACACCAGTCCGATCAACGTTCCCGTCCCGCCAATCGCCAATCCCACAAACAAAAATATTCGTCGCACCTGTTCTCGTCGCGTTCCCATCGACAGCAGCACCGCAATATCCCGCGCCTTGTCCGTCACCGTCATCGATAGCACCACCAGAATATTCAATCCTGCAACAAACGTTATCAGCCCAATGAAAATGGCCGTCACCAGTTTTTCCAGCCGTAACGCATGAAACAGCGCCCGGTTCGATTCCATCCACGTCGTCGCCGCAAATCCTTCTCCCGATTCTTCCTCGATCCTCTTCGCCACCTGCGGCGCATCCTCCGGCTTCGCTAAACGAAACTCCAGCACATTCACAATGTCGCCCGCCCCCGCCAACGCTTGCGCCGCAGGCAACGAAACGAAGCACCAGTTCTCGTCGTAGTCGTAAAATCCCGAATCAAAAATTCCCGCTACTCGAAATCTTCTTGTCCGCGGCATCAATCCAAATGGTGTCAATCTCCCCTGCGGACTCGTCAGCGTCACATAATCCCCAGGTTTCAGTTTCCACTCATGCGCCAACTGCTTACCCACCAGCAATCCATCAATCCCATCTGCATCCGGCGCGAAATCTAAACTCCCCGCTACCAGTCTCTGCAACGCCTCGTCATTCTTCTTTTCCTTCTCCACATCAATTCCCTTGGTCACCACTCCCTGCGCCTCGCCTCCAAACGACAGCAGCACCGTCTCGTAAATCGCCGGTGTCACCGAACGCACCTCCGCTATCTTCGCCAGTCGTTCCGCCAATCCCTCATAGTTTTGGATTCCGCCCGGACCCGGGCGCGTCAACGATATATGTGCCTGCACACCCAACAAACGCTCTTGCAGCGCTTCTCGAAACCCGCTGTTCATCGCCAGCGCCACGACCAGCGTCGCTACTCCCGCCGCCACTCCCAGCACCGAAAACAATGTCACCAATCGCAGCACCGCCGGACGGTTCGGCGATCGCAAATATCTTCGCGCCACGAACCATTCAAAGCTCATGGCGCATTTTTCCTACGCTTTCTCGTTGCTCGCAGCTTCTGCCTCTCCCTGCTTCCCTTCCGGTCTCAGCAGCGGGAACAAAATCACGTCGCGAATCGAATGCGAATCTGTCAGCAGCATCGTCAGCCGGTCGATTCCAATTCCCTCTCCAGCCGTTGGCGGCATTCCGTGTGCCAGCGCCCGGATGTAGTCAATATCCAGTTGCTTTGGCACCTCATCGCCACCCCGCGCAATCTGCGCCTGGAATCGCCGCTCTTGCTCCGCGGGATCGTTCAACTCGGAAAATCCATTCGCGATTTCCATCCCCGCCACGTAAATCTCAAATCGCTCCGTCAACGTCGGATCTTCCGGCTTTTGCTTCGACAGCGGCGAAATGTCCGTAGGAAAATCGTACAAAATCGTCGGCTGCACCAGCTTGCTTTCCGCGATCGTCTCGAACAGCAGTCCTGTCCACTCGCCATCCTTCAACTTGCCTTTTCCCGCTGCATATTCCGCGTGATTCGCCTTAGCCCACACGTTATACCGTTCCGTCGCCCGCGCCGCTCCGCCTTCCGCGGCAAGCTCTTCCAACGTGGGTGCCGGTCCCGCACCTTCCGGCCAATACTTCACAATCGCTTCCCGCATCGTCAGCCGCTGCATCTTCCCGAAATCCAACTCATCCTCGCCATACTTCACAATCGTCGATCCCGTGATGTTCTTTGCCAACTGTGCGAACAACTGCTCATTCATCTCCATCAGGTCCAGGTAATTGCTATACGCCTCATAAAATTCCAGCATCGTGAATTCCGGATTGTGTTGTGTCGAAATTCCCTCGTTCCGGAAATTTCGGTTGATCTCGTACACCCGGTCAAATCCGCCCACCGTCAATCGCTTCAAATATAGTTCCGGGGCGATTCTCAAATACAAATCGATGTCCATGGTGTTGTGGTGCGTGGTAAACGGCCGTGCCGCCGCGCCTCCGGGTATCGGGTGCATCATCGGCGTCTCTACTTCGATATATCCGCGCCCGTCGAAAAACTGCCGCAGCTCCCGCACGATCTTCGCCCGCGTCCGAAAATTCTCGCGCGACTTTTCTGTCGCAATCAGATCCAGATATCGTTGCCGGTATCGCAGCTCGATATTTTCCAGCCCGTGCCATTTTTCCGGCAGCGGCAACAACGCCTTCGACAAAAAGAAAAGTTCATCCACCCAAACGGACAATTCGCCCGTCTTCGTCCGAAACAAATGTCCCCGCACACCAACGTGGTCGCCCAGGTCCAGCAACTGAAACAACTGGAATCCCTTCTCCCCCACCACATCTTTCCTGATGTAAATCTGTATCCGCCCGCCAGCCCCTTGCAGGTGCGCGAATCCCGCCTTGCCCATCAGTCGGTACGATACGATGCGTCCTGCCAGCTTCGTCTCGCGCTTCGTCGCTTCTAAATCCCCCGCCGTGGCGTTGGCGTATCCTTCCGTCAGCGCGCCCGGTCGGTCCGTCCATCGGAATTCACGCGGAAATGCCTCGTAACCAAGGGCTTGTATCTGTTCTAGCTTCTTTTGTCGCTGCTCAAACTGATCGCGCGGTTCGAATTGCAAGTGGAATTCTTTCCTTTCCTTACTTCCGTCACTGGAGTATAAAGGCGCGTGCTTCTCAACAGCAAGGAACACCCCTCTTTTTTCACTGACAAGCTCCTCCTCGCCTTGCATAATGAATGCACCGGGCAGCCCCATTTTCTCGGACTTAGTTAGCATTAATAAATGTTAATGAAACGTTAGTTCCTTGCTATACTTGGAATTCGCTCCCCGGAGGTCCCTGAAGTGCCTACCCGCCCTGCACCAGTCCGTATTGGTTCCGTCTCTCTTGACTGGCGAACTCCTCTCTCCCCCGCGAAATCGCGCGTCTACCTCGATCTTGTTCAGCGCCTCGAGACTGCTTACTCCATGTTCAGTGTCAATCTCGACGAAGCTGTCGGCATGCATCGCAGCGGACGCCTGCAGAACGCCTTTCACATTCTGATCATCTCCCCGGCTCTTTGTGATCGCCTCGCGCGCCCCCTCGTTGCCGCCCTTCGCGCCATGCTGGACCACTCCCGCCATTTCGGCGTCACTCCCCACCTTGCTCCTCTCGACCCTGGCAATTTTCAAAGTCCCAGATGCCAGCGGGCCGCTCGGTACAATGCTCTCCTGGGTCGAGTCCTCTTCACTCGCAAATCTCAATTTCTCGGCAAAATCGAGGCCCTTGCCGAGTTATCCGAAGAGTTGGCTATCGATTTTCAAAATGCTGCCGAGGAACTTTCCCAAGACAGTTCCTCACGCCCGGATTTTGATTGGGAATTCCTGGATGCCACTCATTACGATCTCAACACCTGTCTACGGGAAACTGTAGTTATTCTCAAATCCTTCCTTCATGCGCTTCCTGAGAGACAACTCTCCCATTTTCAGGATATTTTTCGCCGGCAATTCGCTGCTTCTCCCTCTTCTCTCCCCATTCCTGCACGCTCTCTTGCCCATAGACGGATGGCCTTTATCAAGGGACAATGAAACTGTTCCTGGCCGCTCGCGGCCCATGCAACCCATTGGAGGCTTCTGCCTTCTATAGCTGCATAATGTGCGCCTCGACGGTCATTCCAGGGACAACTCTCAAAGGACTTCGGCGCATCGCATCTGGTAGCGCCGCCACAGGACAGTTGGCCCGACAAAGACCAGCCGAACCGGTAGTAGCGTGGACTGAAGCGGAAGCTATTCGTCGCGCTCAAGCAGGCGACGCCGCCGCCTTCGAACATCTCTATCAACTGCATGGTCGAAGGGTCTACGCTCTCTGCCTTCGTATGGTCGGGAATCCCGCCGATGCCGAAGATTTGATGCAGGAAGCTTTTCTTCAGCTCTTTCGCAAAATCGGGACCTTCCGGGGCGAATCTGCTTTCTCCACTTGGCTGCACCGCATGACCGTTAACGTCGTTCTCATGCGTCTGCGGAAAAAGTCTCTGCCCACCGATTCGTTGGAAGAGACTTTAGAGCCCGATGCCGAAAACAGTGGCCCCAAACGAGACGTCGGTGCTCCTGATTTACGACTGTCCGGTGCCGTCGATCGCGTTAACCTCGAACGCTCCATCGAGAAGCTTCCCCCAGGGTATAGGACCGTGTTTGTTCTTCACGATATCCAGGGTTACGAGCACAACGAAATTGCCGACATCATGGGTTGCTCCGTCGGTAATTCGAAGTCCCAGCTTCACAAGGCTCGCACGCGTCTGCGCGAACTCCTCCAGGAGGAAATTCGCGAACAGGCTCGCCAGGAACGGCACGCTGCAAAAACGCAGACGGGTAGCTTGGATTGAGCTACCATGAATACACGTTCTGAACTGCTGCCTTGGATTTTTGTCGAGGATTTTTGGTCGTGATTTGCGGAGAGGGCCGCTCAGCATCTCCCTCCGGAGTCTGATGTATGCAGTGTAAGGAACTGGAAGAAGTACTGGAACAAGACGGGTTCAGTCCGCTCCCTCTTGCCGCTCGTGAGCATCTCGCTTCTTGCTCCGCGTGCCAAGGGCTTGTCGCCGACCTCACCACCATCGTTGCTTCCGCTCGACAAATTCCTGCGGAACTCGATCCGCCCGATCGCATTTGGATTTCCCTTCAGTCGCAATTGCGCGCCGAAGGCATCATCATTGATCAACCAGCGGTCGTCGCCGAACAACGTGCACCCTGGTGGCAAAATATCTCTGCGCTGTTCCGTCCCCGTGTCTTGGTTTCCGCCGGTGTCGCTGCCGCGTTAACTCTCGCTGTCTATTTCCAGACTCACAAGCCTACCGAGGTTCCTGTGGCCGCAACCGTCGTCGCACCGGCGCCTAAGGCGGAAGTTCCCGCTGCCGAACGGGCTAACCAGGTAACTCCTGCGTCTGCTCCTGCGCCTTTGCAACAAGCCAGCGCCGCTACTCATACTTCCGCGCACGACTCCGCTACTTCGCTCCGCCCGTCGCCGTCCGAACTCGCCGGCACCACTCTCATGAACGTCGAGCAAGATGTTCCCAGCATGCAGCTCGCTGGCAATTCCGCCGTCGACACTTCCCTCCGGCAGAATCTCCGCACTCTCAATGAATTCATTGCCGAGTGTCAGCAACGTCTCAAGCAGAATCCCCAGGATGAAGTGGCACGCGAATATCTGTACAGCGCGTACCAGCAGAAAGCGGAGTTGCTTTCCGCCATGATGGAGAGCGGAAGGAGCGAGCACTAATCATGTATCGCACTATTGATCGTCGTGTTCTTGGTCTTCTCGGTCCAGGTCTGTTGTTTATCGCCGCTTCCCCGTTGCTCGCCAGTCCGCCCGAGCACAAAGACAGTCGTTTCATCGTCAAGAATCGCCCCGTCGTTGTTCTTCAGAACATCGTCGACGGCCGCATCGAAGTAAAGTCCTGGAAGAACCACGAAATTCTGGTCACCAGCACCGCCGCCTCCGACAAGGTCGACATCGACATCGAGCAAGTCGGCGATCGCATCGATATCAGTGCCAGCGCCATGGTCGCTTCCTCTCAGCCTCACGACATCGAAGCCAATTTTCAGCTCACCGTGCCCGAAGAGACCGAACTCCAGCTCAGAACGCAAACGGGCTTGATCTACGTTGAGCAGGTTAATGGCGACATGAAGCTGCAAAGCGTCGCCGGCGATGTACACCTCAAAGAAGTTTCTGGCTACATCATCGTCAAGACTGCCGGCGGCTCCCTCGTTTGCAATATGTGTGGTGGCAAACTCGAATTTACTTCCATCAGTGGCAGCGCTCAGGTACTTGCTCCCGCTCTTACCAGCGTCAACCTGATGACCACCACCGGCAACATTCTCTACGACGGCGATTTCGTTCGCACCGGCCTGTACACCATGAACAGCGGCCGCGGCCTCGTCGAAGTTCGTTTCTCCGGCAGCAATTCCTTCGACTTGAACGCTCATACCAATCTCGGCAACGTGGATAATCAGGCCGCCGCATTCCTTAAGCCTGACACTCACTCCAGCCGCCATAGCACCCAGAAATTCGCTCACAGTCTTTTCGGCACTGTCGGCCAGGGCCTGGCTAAAGTCGAACTCTCCTCCTACAGTGGTACAATTCGAATTCTGAAGCGCAATTAGTTCGCGCTCTCCGGAATTGTGAATTCACCTAACATCGCCCGCATCGCGCATCCTCGCATTCCTCTTGTCTGTCTCGCTGGTTTTATGGGCTCTGGCAAGAGCACCGTGGGCGCTCGTTTAGCGCGTCAGCTTGGCTGGCATTTTGTCGATCTCGACGAACGCATCGAAGCCGCTTCCGGCATCACCATTCCTCAGTTCTTCGAACGTCACGGCGAACCCGCATTCCGCCAGCTCGAAGCCGATCAGCTTCGCGCCGCTCTTGGCCGCGCTGTCGAACTCAAAGAGCCCTCCGTCATCGCTCTCGGTGGCGGCACTTACGCCCAGCCCGGCGCCCCAGAATTTCTCCGCAACTCCGGTGTTCCCGTGATCTGGCTCGATGCTCCCATCGACATCCTTCTTTCCCGCTGCATGACCATGACCGGGCGCCCACTCTTCCGCGATGAAGCAAGTTTCCGCGCGCTCCACGCCCAGCGCATCGTTTCCTATCAACTCGCCGATTTTCGCGTTGAAAGTGGTGGCGACTCCGCGGCTGTCGTCGCCGAGATTCTTCGTCGTGGCATTGCCGGCCCGCGTACCACCGATCCTGAAGCGCACTTAGCCGTGGAAAATCCGCAGCCCTGAGGGGGAACCTTGATGCCGTCAAAATTCTCCACCCGCTCCTACTACACCTTCGCCATCCTGCTCCTCATCGCCGCAGCAATTCTGTCGCAAATCCCCAGTTCTGATTGCCGCCCCGCCGGATTGCGCCAACAACGTCAGGGCACGGCTTCAGCCGTGCCGTTCACCTCACGACTACTTGGGGCCTTAGCCTCTGAGGGACTCACCTTCACCACCCACGCCGCCGACAAATCCAATTCCGTCTTCTCCCCCGACAAAGGCAAACTCAACATCCTCCTCGATGGCAAATCCGTAGGCCGCGAAGAATTTTCTATCGAACCCACCGGCGCCACTTGGACTGCCAAGGGCAAAAGCTCTCTGCAGACTCCCGACGGGAAATCCGCGGTCGTCAACGGCACGCTGATCCTTAATCCCGACGGTTCACCTGCTTCTTACGATTGGATCGCTCAAGCCGATAAAACCAACAGTGCCCACGTCACCTTCGTCAACGGCACCGCCAAAACCACTCTCCAAATGCAGGGCGCTCATCCCTTCGATCAGGAAAATTCCTTTGGCACCCCGCGCATCGTCGTTCTCGACAATAATCTCTACCACCAGTACATCGTACTCGCCCGCGTCTACGACTGGGCCCGCCGCGGCACGCAATCCTTCCCCGTCCTCATTCCCCAGGAACTGACGCCAGGCACCATTTCCGTCGACTGGACCGGCGCCGTCACCGCCGAAGGCAAATCTTACGAAGGCCTCAAAGTCACCACTTCCGACATCGAAGTCATCCTCTACCTGGACTCCAACCACAAACTAATCCGCCTCGAAGTTCCCTCAGCCAAAGTCTCCGTCGTCCGCGAATAGACTGGGAAATATTGCCGCGCTAAACGCAAAATAGATCTGAAAACAAAAAGGGCCACCCATTCCTCAGTGGCCCTGCTCCAACGGCGGCGGCAAACCTGGAAACTCAACTGGATCACAGACCAGGCCCGCGCACCCGACTCCGCACCGAAAATCGTAGTCACAAACGTCTCATCCGCCTTCGTACGGGTACAACAATGTTGTGCCCATGTCCGCACGATCCCCAATTGCGCCACTCGGTCTTGTCGCAGAGAACGAACCGCTCCGCCTATCGCGATGAATTGTCCACGGAAAAAACCGAAAGAGAACTACTTGCCGCCGGCAAGCTCCGCTCCACCAGCGCACAGTGCCGCACTCTTTTTATATCTTCGTAGTAGCAAGCTAGTTACTTGTCACCCAGTCGGCTCACTGCAATAATATCGGCAACATTGCTCATCCGCAGGAAACGCAGTCGCTTTAAGCATAAACAGATCGTTCGCATCTCGCAGTTTCATCTCGTCTCATACGCGCTGTGAGGCGCAAGTTTGTTCCGGACGAGATCGGCGGAAACCATGCCCTTGAATCTTCGGACCTCGGCCTCGCTGCTTCGGATTGCTGGTTTGACCCTCTTCATGCTGTTCGTGCTCTGGAGCGGCGGTTGCGGCGGAAGTTCTCCCAGCGCGGTTCCTCCTCCATCAAACCCCGTTCCGTCGCTGGCTTCTAGTTCTTCGAACCCGTCGTCTCCAACCGCTGGCGGCGCGGCCTTCACCCTCACCGTTACCGGATCCAATTTTGTTTCCGCATCTACAGTCGAATGGAACGGAAGCCCGCGCGTCACCATCTATATCTCAAGCACCAGCCTGCAGGCTTCGATCACCGCTTCGGATATCGCGAGCGGCGGCACCGCCTCGATCACCGTCGTCAATCCGCCGCCCGGCGGCGGTGTCTCGCAGGCCTTGCCGTACACGATTAACAATCCTTTGCCTGCCATCGTTTCCCTGAGTCCCAGCCCCGCAATTGCAGGGAGCTCCGCGTTTACCCTCACCGTCACCGGCTCGAGCTTTGTGCCAACCTCCACTGTTCAGTGGAATGGCACTCCACGCGGCACTACCTTCGTTTCCAGTTCGAGCCTGCAAGCGTCCATCGCAGCTGCAGACGTCGTCAGCACCGGCAGCGCAGCCATTACAGTTGTAACCCCGGCGCCCGACGATGGTACATCCAACTCACTCTCGCTTCCCATCAATAATGGAACGCCTGCGCTCGTCTCTCTGAGTCCCAACTCAGCAACCGTAGACGCTGCTTCATTCTCGCTGACGATCAGCGGCTCGAATTTCGTTTCATCTTCTGTTGTTATGTGGAGTGGCAGTCCTCGACCCACCACCGTCGTATCCAACACCAGTCTCCAAGCCAGCATCGGCGCTGCCGATTTACTCACCGCCGGGACTGCCCTCATCACCGTGGTCAGTCCCGCTCCAGGCGGCGGCACCTCCAACCCGCTGAACTTCGCGGTGAACAATCCACTTCCAGTATCCACTTCGATCAACCCAACAGCCGTGCTGGCGGGAACCGTGGCAGGGTTCACTCTCACCATGACCGGCACCAATTTCGTTCCCTCTTCCGTGATCCAGTGGAACGGCAGCCCGCGTCCAACCTCGTTTGTCTCCGGCACGCAGTTGAAAGCCAGTATTCCCGCCAGCGACATTGCTGCGCCGGGCGCCGCCAACATCACTGCATTTAACCCTGCTCCCGGCGGCGGCGCCTCCTCGGCGCTTTCCCTTTTGATCTGCGCGGTCAGCCTCAAATCCGTCTCGGCAATCGCCACTCCAAACTATATGGCTTGGGACGCCAATCGCGCCACGCTCTACGTCTCGGTTGCTTCGACCGATCCGTCCATCCCCAACACCATCATTCCCGTCAACCCATTAACCGCCACCGCAGGAACTCCGGTTCCTGCCGGCAACAACCCTCATCTATTCTCAATATCTTCCGACGATTCCTATCTCTGGGTCGGTCTCGATGGCGACAATGCCGTTCAACGATTCTTGTTGCCCGCTCTGACTAAAGACATTTCCTTCAAGCTCCCGATCGATTCCGCTAACCATGCGGAGCAAGCGGTTAGCCTCGAAGCCAGCCCTTTCAGTCCGCATGTTCTCGCGGTAGGTTCGGGGAGTTGGGGCGACTCTCCTGCAGCGTACGGAGGTATTTTTATCTATGACGATGCTACTCCGCGGCCCACTTTCATCCCCGGTTATGGTTCCGGCGGTCCGACCACGGACTGGATCCAATGGGGCCCGAATAGCTCCACAATTTACGGGACTTCTACGGGCACTGTGTCCACTTTAAACGTCACCTCTTCCGGAATTTCCCTTGCGAGCCTGAACGGCGGCCAAGGAGGCCCGTTCCGCGGTGTCTCCCACTACGATCGGGGCAATGGCAACCTCTACTCCTTCGGTTACGCCTACAATCCCGCGAATGGCAGTCTGCTCGGAAAGTTCACCGTCCCCGACGAACGCGAATGCGTTTCCGACAGCACCCTTGGCCGGTTTTTCTGCATTCGATCTACTGCTGATCCGGTTCAGGTTGAGCTGTGGGTCTTCGATCTGAATACCTATGCGCTGCTCGCTCGCTATTATCTCGGTGCCCCTCTTGGGCAGCCACCAGCTCCGATCACCGGTGCGCCATTTCAAGTTCTGCGCTGGGGCAAGGCTGGTTTGGCCGTGGCCACCTCCACGTTTCCTTATGCTGGCAATGGTGGGCTCTTTCTGCTTGATGGTCTCGGGATTAATCCCGCTGTGCCCCCCGACTTTTCGGCGGTCGCGGTTGCCTCCACCAGCTATCCAACGGTCACTTCTCTCACGCCTTCGCAAACCACTATCGGCAGCACCGATGTCACCGTCACGCTTAGCGGCACAAACTTCACTCCAGACACTACCGTATGCTTCGTCTGTTTCCTCGGGTCCAACCAGAATTTTCAGACCACTTTCGTCAACTCACAACAACTCACTTTCACCATTCCTGCCGCGAATCTTTCTACCGCAGGCTTCCTTACAATCGGCGTGGACGACTCTGCGACCAACACGTACGGTGCAAACTCCCTCACCTTCGCCATCAACCCTCAATCTGGCGGAAGCGCGTCGACAAATGTAACGGCAGTGCAGCTGGCGGGCCTTTCTGTGGCTTACGATCCACATTCCGCACTGCTCTATGTCGCCACTGCCGATTACGAGCCCCTCTATCCCAATTCCATCGTGGCCATTGATCCCACCACCGGCTCCGTCTCGAAAACTCAAACCGTCGGCTCCAACCCAGATCTTCTAAGCGTCAGCGCGAATGGCCAATTTCTCTACATGGGCTTTGCCAGTTCCACGAGCATGGCTCAACTTCCACTTCCGTTGCCTTCCACCGAGCTCACCTGGGCGTTGCACAATCCCGCGACTTCCGCTGTCTACTGGGCCGGGAACCTGGAGGCCGCGCCACAAAGTCCGCACACCACGGCGCTAAATCTTCTGGACATTCAGCTCACTCCCGCAAATTTGGGTGGAGTTGTGATCTACGATGACAAAGCGTTATTGCCCAACTACGTTCAGGGATGGGGCTCTTCAACTCTGATTTTTGATGGCCTCGCTTGGGGCTCTTCCGACCAGGTTCTCACCGGCGCATCGGCCACCAGCCCGCTGTCCGAACTTCAGGTGAATTCTTCCGGTGTTTCGGTTCTTGCGACCGGCACAACTGACTTCAACAGCACCCCAGGAGCCATTCACTCCGACTTCGGCACCGGCTTGATTTACAGCGACAGTGGCAAGGTCGCGGATCCCGCTACTCAGGCCGTCGTCGGAAATTACAACGCATCCGGCTTGCTTGCGCCTGACTCTTCGCTCAATCGCGTTTTCATCCTTGGTCAAACCAGCACGCAACAGGGCACCAACAATTTCACCATCCAGTCGTTCGACCAGAAGAATTACACTCCTGTCTCTTCCCTCACGATCGATAACGTGCTCGGGATTCCCACGCAGTTGATTCGCTGCGGTACTTCCTGCCTCGCTCTTCTCACCAACAATCAGGGCAACTATGGCGGCACGCAAGGCATGGTCTATCTCATCCAAGACTCCACCTTCGTCAGCAGTAAGCTCGCTGCACCCGCTGCCGCTACCGCGACGTCCACCGAATTCGTTAAGCTTCGCTGGAAGCCACTGACCACCTCCGACATCATCAAGACACTCCGCGCCCGAAATCAGCAACACCCCAACTGAACTCCTAACGCGGATTGCGCGATCTAAGCCGCAACCCAATGCCCCACGAACAGATATCAATTTAAGCACCTTGGTCCGAGGCAGGTTCCCCCAGTAGTAGAATTGAATGACGTAACGCAACAACTACTCCCGGAGTTACTATCGCGATGGCTGGCCTCGCTCATTTTTTTTATCCCTGGGGACTGATCCTCCAGGGCCTCGCCATCTGGCATTTCATCCGCCGCCGCCCCGAAACCTACTGGCTCTGGATCAT
Organism: Candidatus Acidiferrum sp.; assembly: GCA_036491775.1. Taxonomy (GTDB): domain Bacteria; phylum Acidobacteriota; class Terriglobia; order Acidiferrales; family UBA7541; genus Acidiferrum. The sequence continues at coordinate 2,092 of DASXBH010000210.1, read as the reverse complement.
CATCATCGGGGGAGTGCTGGGCGCCGGCGTCTACATCCTCGCCGAAGTCATCCCCGACTTGGGCCTATTGCGTGGCACCTTTCAAGGTTTTTCGCGCAAGTCGCGCATCAAGCAGCTCGAAATGCAAATCCTCGATAATCCATCGGCGGGAAATCTCGAAGAGCTCGCCGATCTCTACTTCGACAACAAGGATTACGCCAACGCTCGCGAAGCCTTAAACCGCGCCATCGCCGCCCGCAGCGATTCCCCGCATTCCTTTTACTTGCGCGCAAAATCCGCCTTAGCCCTCGAAGACTACGCCGCCGCCATCCCCGACCTCGAACTCGTCGTCGCCAAAGATCAGAAGTTCGACTATTACCGTGCCGTTGGCCTGCTCGCCGATGCCTACGCTCGCACCGGCGACCTCGACCGCGCTGCCCAATGTTTCGCCCTCGCCATCGAACACTCCTCCACGCCCGAAACCCTCTTCAATTACGCCAACTTCCTCCGCCTCTCCGGCAAAAAAGACGAAGCCCGCGAATGGGCCGCCAAACTCGCCGCAAAAAAGCGCACCCTCCCTCGCTACATGCAGCGCGTAGAACGCCCCTGCTTCCGCCGCGGCAAAGCCCTCCAAAAACAACTCACCGCCTGACGGCACATTAGCTCGTCCGCAAAGCCGTGCTCTTTCTTCATTAAGCACGAACCTTTACCTGGCTGGTACGTCACAACCAAGGCAGCGCTATGATGTTGGGAATGTCGGCCGCCCAGGAGATTTGATGCCCGCCCCTGACTTCCAAATCCACCAAAATCAATTGCCCTGCGCCACCTCCGCCGAAGGCATTTCCGTCCGAACGGATGTACTAGCCACCGACGAAAAGGGCGAAAACAAATCATCCGTCCAGAAACACACCACAAAAATCCTCCGGAAGCTAGGCCCGATTCTGCAATCCATACTTCTGCCGAACGAACTTGTGCTTTACGCGCTCAGGGCCCGGAGTCCTCTCTCGCTCGTCGAGCAGTTCACCGCCGCATGGTGGACAAGAGCGCTCGCCGCCTGCGCGATCATCGTCACCAACACTCGCATCCTGTTTTTCCCTATTAAAACGGACGGAAGTTGGCGGGAAAGTGTCCTCGCAGTGCAGTGGGGCGACGTCGAAGAAATTCGCGTGAACGGTTTCCTCACACTGCAGGCTCGATTTAGATTTAAGAATGGCACGACAGCCACGTACACCGCTCTTCGTCGCGTAGACGCCAAAAAGCTGGCCGCAATGGCAGCCGCTCTTATTCCCGTCGCTTCCGGCGAGCAAACGGCCCGCCATGGACCTGCTCACCTCTGTCCGGATTGCCGTGAAGCACTGGAAGACGGCCAGTATTTCTGTGAAAACTGCCGTCTCACCTTCAAGGACGAAAAGACCATGATTCTCCGCTCCGTCTTTTTACCGGCAGGCGGCTACTTTTACACCGGACATCCCCTGATCGCCATTTTGCCCGCGATTGTCGAGATCATTTTTGTCTTCAACCTTTTACTGGCCCTGTATGGGGGCCTAACTTCGCATCGGCGCCCAACCGAGTTCTTGGGTGTCTTGTTGATTCTCGTAGCTTTCTGGGCCATCGAAACGGCAATTACGATACTCCATTGCCGTAGATACATTCGCGATTTTATTCCCGATCGGCGCAACGCCTCCCGCGTACACGCCGGCGCCGTTCCCAAACTGGGAGATTAATTCGCTCCCACCGGCTGACGGTCCATCCGCATAAGCAACACGAGCGTCTCCAGTTCATGAATCCTAGATACGCCGCGCTTGTGTCTGTCTGTCGCTTCTTATAAAAGCAACCTCTCGCCGCTCTCGTTTAACTGCAATACCGGTAGTGGGTCAGTTTCCGATAACCCGTGCCGGTTCAAACGGTCGATGCAACACCATCTATTGCACTGATTCGACAATGCTTCCCCGGAGGAATCCATCCGTTTGGCTAGACTCGCTCAAACCCTAGCCAGGGTAATGCTCTGGCTGTTTTAACCTGAGCGAGAGATTTAACTTTTGTTTTCAATGCCAATTGGGTTTGACCTAAGTGTTGCGTCGACCCATTGAATCCACCCCGTTAATCAGGACCT
>DASXBH010000209.1:0-5126 GCA_036491775.1 Candidatus Acidiferrum sp. | reverse complement strand
CTTTGTCTGTATTCTTGACTTAAATAACATCCACCCGCTGATGCGGAAGGGGATTGAACCCAGCAACTATGTCTCGATCGAATCAACGTGATTATTACGAAGTTTTAGGAGTAAGCAAGACCGCCACAGTGGACGAAATTAAGGCGTCCTACCGCAAGTCGGCGCTGAAGTGGCATCCGGATCGTAGCCCGGAAAACAAAGAAGAGGCGGAGATAAAGTTTCGCGAGTGCACCGAAGCGTACAGCATTCTGAGTGATCCGCAAAAGCGCCAGATTTACGACAACTATGGGCATGCTGGCCTTGCCGGAGCGGGCGGCTCGACCGATTTCAACGGCACAATTTTCCAGGACTTCCACGACATTTTTGGCGACTTCTTTGGCTTCGAGGACTTGTTTGGTGGCGGTGGGCGTCGCGGCGGGCGCAGTCGTGTGCAGCGTGGCGCCGATCTTCGCTATGACATGACGCTTACGTTTGAAGAAGCGGCGTCGGGAGTGAACACCAAAATTCGCGTGCCGCGCCAGGAATATTGCGAAGCGTGCAATGGTACCGGCGCGAAGAAGGGAACTGGCGTGGTTTCCTGCCAGGCGTGCGGCGGCCGCGGGCAGATCGTTTATCAGCAGGGATTCTTTACCATCAATCGCACCTGCCCCGCTTGCCAAGGCGCTGGGCAAATTGTGAAAGAACGGTGCGTGGAGTGCCGTGGACAAGGCCGTGTCGATCGCGAGCGCACCATTGAACTGCGAATTCCTCCCGGCGTCGATACCGGCACGCGGTTGCGGGTACAAGGTGAAGGCGAGGCTGGGCCAAACGGCGGTCCGGCAGGCGATTTGTATGTTGTGCTGGAAGTGAAAGAACATGCTTTCTTCGAGCGCCGCGGCGCGGATCTGTATTGCACGATTCCCCTGAGCATCGCGCAAGCTTCGCTCGGAACGGAATTGCAAGTGCCAGGGTTGGGCGGTGAAGAACGGTTGAAAGTTCCCGAAGGTACGCAGAGCGGTGCGGTGTTTCGCATTAAGGGCAAAGGCTTGCCCGATCCACATGGCGGCGGCAAGGGCGATTTGTATTATCACCTGCGCGTGTTGACGCCCACCAAGCTGACCCGCGAACAACGCAAGCTGATGGAACAGTTGAACGCCACGTTGAAAGTCGACAACAAGCCGGCCGATCGCAACTCCACCATCTTCGATAAGGTGAAGGACATCTTCGGCTAGGCCGCGCATGCGACGCCGCTTCTTTGTCGATCGATTTGAAAATCAAGCCGCTGTGATGGTGGATGAAGCGGCGCATCATCTTGGGCGCGTGCTGCGCGCGCAAACCGGACAACTCTACGAACTCAGCGACGGCGCGCAAGTGTGGCTGGCTCGCGTGCAAGAAGTGGGTAGAGATCATGTGGACTTCGCGTTGGTGGAACAGTTGCCCGCGTTTCAGCCCACATTTCGGTCAACGCTTCTACTTGCCGTCGTGAAATTCGATGCCTTTGAATGGGCGCTCGAAAAGGCTACCGAGTTGGGCGTCGCACGCATTGTGCCCGTTGCCGCGAATCGTAGCGAAAAGGGGCTACTGGCCGCGGCGGTGAAACGTGCGGAGCGCTGGAAGAAGATTCTGCTCGAGTCTTCGCAACAATCCCGGCGTGTGCAGGTTCCGGAGCTTGAACCGCTGATGTCTGCGGAAGAAGCATTTTCCTTAAGCGGCGAAGGGGCGCTACGAATTTTGTTGTCCGAAGCCCAGGATGCGAGACCGCTTCGCATGGTGCTGGCGGGCCCGCAAGCTTCGTCCGCAACTCTGGCGATTGGACCGGAAGGCGGCTGGACCGATGCGGAATTTGCAGCAGCGCGCGCCGCACAGCTTCAGGAAGCGTCGCTAGGGAAGCTGATTCTGCGAACAGAGACAGCCGTGGCGGCGGCACTGGCCTCTCTCAATTTCGCTCTGGCTTCAGATTAATAAAAGGTAATGCGGCAAGCTCGACGATTCTCGACGCTCTCCAATTCGTTCGGTGCTACGTCTAATCGCCCAGCTTTTTAATGATTTGGCAGTCGTGAGTTTTTCTTCGCAGGCGAACGAATTGTGAAAGCGGCATGCAACGATACTGACCACCAAGTGAATCTTATTGAGTAACCCTGTCAGGCCAGTTGTGAAGTGAAATCGCGACTAGCGCGACATTGGGGTGCATGTTATAAATACGAGGCAGCACGAGATGCTGAAACCTGACGAGAATCCAGTTTTACCTCCCACGGGCGAAACATCCGGCGCCCTGCCCCAAGCTATTGCACCAATCGTTCCCCCAAACAATCCAATCGCCCCAGGAAACGTGCCACAGGTCGGCGTCTCTTCCACTGCCAGCGTGCTGCGCCACGAAATTCGGGTCTGGACCCGCGACCTTCTCATCGCCATCGGCCTGGCGCTGGTCATCATCGTCTTCCTCTATCAACCCGTTAAAGTCGAAGGCACCAGCATGGCGCCGCTGCTTTCCGATCAAGAGCGCATCTTCATCAATAAATTTGTGTACCGCTTCGAGCCGATTGATCGTGGCGATGTGGTGGTGTTCTGGTATCCTCTCGACCACTCGAAGTCGTTCATTAAGCGAGTGATCGGATTGCCAGGTGAAACGATCGAGATTCGTCGCGGCGTGGTCTACGTGAATGGACAAACCATTCCGGAGCCCTACGTGCCCCCGCAATATGCGGATGTTACCGATTATGGGCCAACGCGCGTGCCCTCAAGATGTTATTTTGTCATGGGCGATCACCGGATCAGTTCCAACGATTCACGCGTCTTTGGGCCGGTGGATACCCAATTCATTTATGGCCGGGCCGTGTTCGCCTATTGGCCGGTCGACCACTTCGGCTCTTTGTCGACCACTGAGGCGAACGAGAAATGAAGTTTGACGGAGGATACACTGACAGCAGAAGTTTCTCATCGCCCTGCAATTCTGGCGCTCGAAGACGGGCGCATATTTAACGGCCGCGCGGCGGGCGCAATCACGCGCCGCGGCGGCGAAGTCGTTTTTAATACCAGCCTCACCGGTTATCAGGAAGTCTTTACCGACCCAAGCTATGCGGGTCAGATTGTCTGCCTCACTTATCCCCACATTGGAAACGTTGGCGCGAATTTGGATGACGAGGAATCTTCCCGGCCGTATATCGAATCGCTGATTGTGCGTGAATTCTCGCAGGTTACGTCGAACTGGCGTTCCGCGGAGAGCGCGCAGCTGTATTTGAACCGCCACAAGATCCCGGTGATTTGGGATATCGATACGCGTGCGTTGGTGCGTCATCTGCGCAAGTTGGGCGCGCTGCGGGGAATTGTCTCCACCGACGGCACGCCCGCCGATCAACTGGTCTTCGAAGCGAAACATATTCCGCTGATGGCCGGGCAGGAACTTGCTGGTCGGGTCAGTTGCCAAAAAGCGTACGACTGGCAAAAGGGATCCATTGATCTGGCATCTTCGCCATGGGCCGAGCAGATGGGCGAGGCGGGAACCGGTCCCAACGAGCGGCATTTTCGCGTGATCGCCTACGATTACGGGATCAAGCAAAATATTTTGCGCCTGCTGGTGGATCATCACTGCGAAGTGACCGTCGTCCCGGCAAGTACCTCGGCGGAGGATGTTCTCGCGGTGAAACCCGACGGCGTGTTTCTCTCGAATGGCCCGGGCGATCCGGAGCCAGTCACCTATGCCGTGGAAAATATTCGCAAACTGGCTGGACGCGTGCCCATTTTTGGTATTTGCTTGGGACATCAACTGTGCGGCTTGGCGTTGGGCGGGAAAACCTTCAAGCTGAAATTCGGCCACCACGGATCCAATCATCCGGTGAAAAATCTGTTGACTAGCCAGGTCGAAATCACCGCGCAGAACCACGGATTTTGCGTCGATCCGGAATCGCTGCCTTCCAGCGAAGTCGAAATCACCCACGTCAATTTGAATGACAATACCAACGAGGGCATGCGCCATAAGTCGCTGCCGCTGTTCAGCGTGCAGTATCATCCCGAAGCGTCGCCCGGGCCGCATGACTCGCACTACCTGTTCACCGCGTTTACGGATTTGATGAAGGAGTTTGCGGCGCCGGGGAGTTCGAGGGGATGAAGGGATTGCTTATGGGCGCCGCACTTCTGCTAGGCACAAGCGTAGCATTTGGCGAGTGCGTTCAAGTCGTCGACCAAGAGCACCTACAACAGTCTTCGCCGAATGCGGAAGTGACTGTAATCCTTGACGGCAAGCCTGCTGCGGAGATCAATGTGAGTCTCTTCACCTTCGAAGGACGTCCGGTTGCGTCGATTCTTACGGACTTGCGTGGAAAGGCGAAGTTCTCAAACCTGCCTGCTGGAAAGTACTCGGTTTTTGCCACACTCTCTCTTCCCCTTTTCGCCCCGGCACTTTATTTCGAAGTCACGAGAGGATCGGTGTTGCATCCCGCAGTCTTGGTGATGAATGTCGGAGATTATCTAATAAGCCGGCTAGAAGCCGCCGAAAAACTACGACCAGTACAAAAGTTTAAAAACTTCGCAGGAGTCATCTACGATCAAGCCAATGGAGTCATTCCCAATGTGCAAGTCTTAGTTTATCGACGCGGGATTTGGGACCGAAAAACCGCCGTCAAAGTGATCGCGGATCAGCGCGGTCATTTTTCCTTGCTGTTAGAGGCCGGTGCGTATACGGCCGCGTTCGTATCTACGGGTTTCCGGACCGAAATAGTCACGTTCGAGGTTGCGCCGGATGGGAACAGAGAAGAGCTGAACGTGACGTTAAGCGTGGCGCACGATACGTGTGGGGGAGTGGCACAAGATCAAGGGGTTTCGAACTACCGATATGCCGAAACGTAAAGACATACATAAGATTCTTATCATTGGCTCCGGGCCCATCGTAATTGGGCAGGCTTGCGAGTTTGATTATTCTGGCGCGCAGGCCTGCAAGGCGCTCCGCACCGAGGGCTACGAAGTGGTGCTGGTGAATTCGAATCCGGCGACCATCATGACCGATCCTGAGTTGGCGCACCGCACCTACATTGAGCCGCTCACCAAGGAATATCTGGAACAGATCATCGCCAAGGAAAAACCCGACGCGCTGCTACCCACCGTAGGCGGGCAAACCGCGCTGAACCTTGCCGTGGAACTGGCCGAGAGCGGCA
>DASXBH010000208.1:0-10783 GCA_036491775.1 Candidatus Acidiferrum sp. | reverse complement strand
TCTTTCGGTCTGAGTATCGCGGGAGAGACGCTGAAGATCGGTACGCAAATCGGCTGCGGTTTGGTAACGAAGGTTTCGATCCTTTTCCAGGGCCTTTTGGATGATCTCGCTGAGTTTTGCGGGAATTGCCGGATTCACTTGATCGGCGGGCGCAGGAGTTCGCTCGAGGATGGCATGAAAGATCAGGGCGGTGGTCTTGCCGTGAAAAGGAAGCGCGCCGGTACACATTTCGTAGAGTACTGAGCCAAAGGAAAACAGATCCGTGCGCGGGTCCAGATCCTTACCGCTGACCTGCTCGGGCGACATGTAGGCGACGGTGCCGACGGTGGAACCGGGACTGGTGAGATAGTCGGGAAGGTCGAGCGTGGCAGAATTTTCGTTGGGTGTTTGCGTGGGTGCGGAAATCTTCGCCAAACCAAAATCCAGGATTTTGGCGGTGTCGCGGTCGGTGACGAAGATGTTGGCGGGCTTGATATCCCGATGAACGATGCCCTTGGCGTGCGCGGCTTGGAGAGCGTCAGCAATCTGGGTGGCCAAAGGCAAAATCGCTTCGAGGGACATGGCCCGTCCGGCCATCAGATGGCGAAGAGTCTGCCCCTCCATGAATTCCATGGCGATAAAGGAGTGGCCGTCTTGCTCGCCGATATCGTAGATGGTGCAAATATTCGGATGGTTCAGGGAGGAGGCGGCCTGCGCCTCGCGTTGGAAGCGATTGAGGGCGGCGGGATCTTTGGCAACTGCGGGGGGAAGAAATTTCACGGCGACGAAGCGGTGCAGACGGGCGTCTTCCGCTTTGTAGACGACTCCCATACCACCGCCGCCGATTTTCTCGACGATGCGATAGTGAGAGATAGTCTGGCCGATGAGCGCGTCGCCCGGAGACATGGCGGACATGTTAGGTGGCGTGAAAGGGCAAGTCAACGAAGGCGAAATTCCGGACCAGACTGCAGCACTTGAGTACTTCCGGGGTATAAATCTCGAGGGCGCATGAATTTAAGAATTTAGCGGCAATATTTCCACAAACGGGATGAGTACAACTTCGAAGGACGATAGCTACGGGAATTTGGGGATGGAGAGGGCGCACAGAAACGCGTATTCATGCAGATAGAGGTACCGGCATGAACAACTCATCGTTGGTCGTTGGTATCGTGGTAGCAGTCGCGGTAATCATCGCCATCGCTTTAATCGTCAGAGCACAACGAAGCCAAAAACTAAAAAGCCGTTTTGGCCCTGAATATCAGCGGGCGGTGAAGGAAACGGGAAGCACGGCTCAGGCTGAAGCTAAACTGCAGAGGCTTGAAAACCGGGTGGAGCGCTACCGCATAAAACCGCTTTCGCCAGAAGCGCGCGCGGATTTCGCGGCAACGTGGCAGACCATCCAAGGCCGATTCGTAGATGATCCACGAACGGCGCTGACCGAAGCTGACAGATTAATCCAGCAGATTATGACGGCGCGGGGTTATCCGGTGGCGGATTTCGAGCAGCGGGCCGCGGATGTGTCGGTGGATCATCCACTGGTAGTTGAGAATTATCGAGCGGGGCATGACATTTCGGTGCGCCATGCGCAGGGGCGCGCCAGCACGGAAGACCTGAGACAAGCGATGATTCATTACCGCACCTTGTTTGCGGAACTGGCGGATGAGCCAGAGTTGGGTAAGCCGGCGGCGACAAACGCACGAGCGGCGCGCGTTTAGATTTGGTTCGTGAAGAAATCTACAGGGAATCTATCAGGACAAGAGGAGAGATCATGAGCGACGAGATCATCAGGAAAGAAGAGCGCGTGATTGAGACAGACGAGGCGTTGTCGACCGCGGATTTGGCTGGGACGAACCGAGGTAAGACGCGAGCCGTGGACGTGGAGAGAGATAGTGAGCTGCAAGCGGAACGGCGGTCAGCGGATCTCACCGGTGGGCCGCACAGCGAAGGTGCGAATAGAACTGCAACTGCTGGGAATCGTACTGCAGGCGCAACCGCAGGTGTAACTACGGCCGCGGGAACGGCGGCGGCCCCGGCTATGGAGCGGGAGAGTGGACCGTTATTTTCAAGCAACGAAGCGAATGAACTGCGCGGACGGTGGGACGCGATACAAGTGGGATTCGTGGATGAACCGCGACGCGCCGTGGAGCAAGCCGATAATCTGGTTGCCGGAACGATGAAACGGCTGGCCGAGGTGTTCGCGGAAGAGCGCGGCAAATTGGAAGGCCAGTGGGATAAGGGCGAAAACGTTTCGACGGAAGATTTGCGATTGGCGTTACGGCGGTACAGGTCATTTTTCAGTCGATTGCTGTCGGTGTAGTTCCCAGACGCAAAGGTATTGCCTCCATCTCGCCGCTTCACTTCGGCGAAAAGCGCCGGTCGGAATGACAGTTTTTGAAATGGGTGAAAGTTCGACTAAAGGCTTACGGTTGTAAGCAGGCCGCGACGATTGCGAGTGGTTTTTTGTTTTTTGTTCGGCAACAAAGATTCCAACAGGCATGCACATTTTTCCACAGATTTGAGACTTACCTGTGCGCGCCCGCGTTTGTAAGATGTCCGAGCTTTGCAAACGAGGTGAATTAATGCTATTCGCTACAGTGTCGCGCGGTAAGAAGGTGGGAACGCGGTTGTTGCCGCATCGATTTAAGGACAACCGGTACCGCGTGCAATTGGGAAAACAAGGACCATATATCCCGGTGACGGATCATCGCGAGATACCGTCCTACCTGGCGAACGGTTATTCCCTTCATATGAGCAACAAAGGGGAAAGCCGCGGACTGAGCCTGATCCGGCCGCAATCTATACAGGGGTGGAGCACGAACCCCAAGGATTTGTTCTTTCCCGCGTTGTAAAAACCTTTAATTCTCCAACCCGTCCTAAGTCTCAATTTGCGTCAGAAATCCCAGCGATGGTTCTAAATTTCGTCTCGCTTAGCCTTGCCTGCAGACGATCATCTCCACCCGCGCAGTAACATTGAAGGGAAATTTCAGGGCGTGATATAACGCATGGCAGCGGAATCGTGTGCCGTGGCTGCGCAAACCACCCCAACTCGAATGGATGACCTTCTAGAACTCGCGCGGGCGAAGTTTGCGCCGTTGCGCGAGGCGGAAGAGAAATTGTTGCGGGCTGCGCCGATGGGCGAAACGGCATGGTGTGGGCCGAGCCGTAAAGACTTCGAGCCCAGCAATGATGCTGGCAAAGCGAATAGCTGGGGGCCGGAGCGAAGCATCCGCGCGGCACTGCTTCGCTGGTTATGTGTGGACCGGGAGGCGCGGGAGTTCATCGATCCGCGAGGAATCGCGGCGCACGGAGGAAAAATCGAAGGCGAATTGGATTTGTCGTTTGTGGCGGTGCCCTTCCCGGTAGCGCTTTGCTGCTGTGCTTTGCAAGAAGAAACGAAGCTACGATTTTTGGAGATACCGACGCTGAGTTTGGCGGGCAGCGCGGGGCGGGGCGTGCAGGCGGAATCGGCGGTGGTGAAAGGCACGCTGTCGTTGAGCAACGGATTTCGCGCTGAGGGCGAAGTGAACCTGGTTGGGGCGCAGATTGGAAGCAATCTGGATTGCGGAGCCGGCGCTTTCAGGAATGCGGCGGGCAAAGCGTTGCGAGCGGATCGAATCAATGTGCGCGGCAGCGTGTTTCTGCGGAATGCGTTTCAGGCAGAAGGCGAAGTGAGGTTGCTGGGCGCACAAATTGGCGGGAATCTGGAATGCAATGCCGGCACATTCAAAAATGCGAGTGGAAAAGCATTAAGCGCGGACCGGATGGTAGTGCAAGGCAGCGTGTTCTTGCGGGACGGATTTGTCGCGGAAGGCGAAGTGCGGCTGCTGGGTTCGAAAATTGGCGGAAACGTAGAGTGTAGCGGTGGGCAATTTAGAAATCCCGGCGGAATGGCGCTGAACGCGGACCGCATTGAGGCGCAAGGAAATGTGCTGCTGAGCAGCGGCTTCGTGTCGGAAGGCGAAGTGAATCTTCCCGGGGCGCTGATTGGGAATAATCTGGCGTGCGACGGTGGAACATTCAAGAACGCGGGTGGACGCGCGCTGAACGCCGACGGAATCAACGTGAAGGGGTTCGTCTATTTTCGCGGCAGCTTTACGGCTGACGGCGAAGTGAATTTGTTGAGCGCGCAAATCGGCGACAACCTGGAATGCGATGGCGGGACATTTCGCAACGCGAGTGGCAAAGCGCTGAACGCGGACCGCATAACGGTGCAAGGAAATGTGCTGCTGCGCAACGGGTTCAGTGCGGATGGCGAAGTGCGCTTCGCGAACGGAGTGATTAAGGGGACGCTGGCGTGGACCGGCGTGCGCGAGCCAAGCCGGTTGATGTTGAACCTCCGCAGCGCGTCGGCGGGGGCGGTTCAGGACGACAAAGCGAGTTGGCCATCGAGCGGGAAACTGGATATCGACGGTTTTGTGTACGCGCATATCGCCAGCGGAATTACGGACGCGAAGAGTCTCATGGCGTGGCTTGAGCTGCAGCAGCCGTTCACGCCGCAACCTTACCGGCAATTGGCAAAAGTGATGGGCAACGCAGGTGTTGAACGCGGCGCGTTGCGGGTGCTGTACACGATGGAGGACCGGCTGTGGAAGGAAGAAGGTGGATTGAGCCGGACGCTGCTGCGGTGGCCGCTGAGCCTGGTGGTGGGCTATGGCTATTATCCGCTGCGGGCGCTGGTGGGATTGTTGCTGCTGATGGCGATCGGGTGGGGCGTGTATGCAGGAGCGGCGGCACAGAAAGCGATGACGCCAAAAGAGGAGAAGGCGTACGCGTATTTTAAGGCGAATGGGGCTGCGCCGAGTCACTATGAGCCGTTCAACGCGCTGGTATTTTCGATGGAGAATTCCCTGCCCTTGGTGAAATTGGGGCAAACAGATTATTGGCAACCTGATCCCTCGCCGGGATTCGATCCAAACCAAGCAGGCGCAATTCCGAGGAGTGCCGGCAGCGCGGCTTCGACTGGCCTTCGGCCACGCTTTCTGTTCATGTTTTTGCGTTTGCAGGTGCTGTTGGGATGGATCCTGGCCACGCTGTTCATTGCGGGCGTGACGGGTATCGTGCAAAAAGGCTAAGCAGGGCGCTGCTGCAGAGCAGCAATTCCTGGAATGTCGTACACTTTTCTGGTCCATCTTCCATTGAGGTCACACATATGAGATCCATGACCGCGCCCGCGGTTAAAAGCACGACCATCGACTTCAAGAAATCGATATTGGAAACTTTTGCGACGAACGAGAAGGCTAACCAGTTGCTGCTGAGCAACATCGAGGAAGCAGCGTGGCAGGCGGCACCGCCCTCGGGCAAGGGTCGCTCCATCGCGGATATCGCGACGCACATTCATCATGTGCGATTGATGTGGCTGTCTGCGGCAGATAAAAATGCGAAGGTGGCGGCAAAATTGGATCCGGACAAGGCTACACGCGAGCAGGTGCAAGCGGCTTTGAAAACCAGCGCGGTGGCGATTCAGGAGTTGATTCAGAAGGCGGTAGACGATCCAGCCGGGAAGGTTCCCAACTTCAAACCGGACGTGGTGGGCTTTGTGGGCTACCTGATCGCGCATGATTCGCACCACCGCGGGCAGATTTCGATGCTGGCGCGTCAGGTGGGGCATCCACTTACGGCGAAAGTGAATTTTGGATTGTGGGAATGGGGCACGCTCTGGCGAGAATGCGGCTTTGGGAAATGACGGACCGCCTACGGGGATCCTGGGTGCGTGGCGTCGTCGCGGGACTGTTGGTGCTGGCGTACGCTGCCAGAATCGTGGCGCAAACGGAAGCGCCGAAGAAAATGGTGTGGCAGCAACTGGCATTTGCCATCGTGAAGTTCAACGATGATGCGCCAAAATCCTGGAATATTTATCACGCAGAAAAAAAAGGCGTGCTGCTGGTCCGTCTGTGGAAGCGCTATTTGCTGGTAGATGTGAACGAGGAAGAGGTCTACGACATCGATCCGGAAAAGGTGGCGGTACACGGCGATACGGTGGAATGGTCGTTTGCGAATCTGCCGGATAAGCCGATTGAAACGCCGGACTGGAAAGAGCGCAACGTGGGAACCGTGGATCGGGTACGTTTTCGTCTTGGTAAAGACGGGCACTTTCTGGAACTGCAGCTGCCGCTGGGCCCCACCGGACGTCCCATCTACTAAGTGAGTTCTGGGAGAAATCTAATCCGCGCGCTTCATAGTGGGTTGCGTGCCGGCGCTGGAGTTAGGCTGAGGCGGCGCGGCATTTTTGGGCCCGGACTCGGTCTCGCCGTGGGGCTGATCGGCGCGGTAAACGCCATAAAACCAGGGAATGCCGAGAGCGCCGGGTTCTTCGGCGACGTTAATTTTGTCGCCATCGTGGAAGCGATCGTAGTCGTCGTAATCGACAGCCAACCGTTCATAGCGGCGGCCTTCACGCCAGGAATAAACGAACAAGCGGCGCGTGCCGCGGATCACGCCCTTCATCTGATAACGCCCGACGACGGTGGTGGGATGATAGGCGATGTTCTTGGGCGAATCCAACCTGCCGTTCAGAAAAATCCCAACGGAAAGAATGAAAGGAATCGGAATCAGGCCGGTGAAGAGATGCTTTAGGACTTCGATTTCTTTGCGGGCGCGGGCGCGATTCTCTAGAAAAAGAGCGAGGCCCAAGGCGGCGAAAAACACGACGCCAAAAAACACCAGCATGGCGTCCAGATCCAAGGGTGGATAAATCTGGCTGATGTACGGGAAGACCAGAGAGCCCGCCAGGAAAATTGCGGTCTGGGTGATGAGCCGGCGGCGGAAGACAAACTCCGCGGCAGCCGAGGTCAATCCGCAAGCGGGACACTGATCCGTGGTGCGCTCGGCGCCACAATCAAGACAGCGTCTCATCATAACTATTATACGGCGGCTAGGAATTGGCTGCGAGTTTGGCGAGCAGGTTTTGATAATGCTGCTGGTGCTGGTCTTCGGATAGGGCGATGCTGACGCCCATGCCATAACCCGGTTCGACGCGCTTCACGTGGCAATCCAGGACCAGGGGGCTGTCGGTGGAGAGGCGGGCACGGAACCCGGCGCCGACCCAGAGGACATCTTCTGACTCGATGAACATGCCATTTTCGCTGATGTCGCGGGTGCGCCCCTTGAGGCGAGCGGAGCCCCACTCGATTTCCAGGGAGGCGCGATATTGGTAGCGAGGTGATCTGCGCCGTTCGGACCGGCGCAACCCCGAGTCCCGCATCGTCATGGACCGGACGCTCCTCATAATGGAAGGCGCGCACAGGTCTAGCGCGAGCAGCGAGCCTCTGTGTTGAAGATACGACGATAAGGGGCACATTGTTTCAGACACCGGAGGAGGGTGTAGTGTTCCCGACATTTTTAAGTTGGGCACATGGATTGTACGCAATCGGACAGTCTTGGTGACGAGACGGCGGGACCTATGGGGATTGGATCCTTATTAGTATTTGGGCCGGGCAAGTGCCGTTGGCTGGCTCGGATGCGGGGACGGTTGGCACGAGTTGGAGGGAAAGGCCTCGGGTCTGAGGGCCTGAGCTACAGGCGCTTTACAAGAAGATAGGGCGGAGATAGGTTAAGCCGTGACGATTTCCTGGAGGGTGTGGAATGAAGTTCCCCCGCGGTGCCGGTGTGATTGCTTGGCGATGGAGCTTGTTGCTGGTGTGCGTGGCAATTCCCGTATTTTGCGTAGCGCAGAGTTCGGCGGATGCGCTGGCGCCGACGCCGCCGATGGGATGGAACAGTTGGAACAAGTTCGCGTGCAACGTGAGCGAGGATCTGATCAAGTCGGTGGCCGACGCGATCGCTAAGAATGGAATGAAGGATGCTGGCTATCAATATGTGGTGATTGACGATTGCTGGCAGGTAGACCGGGACGCGAATGGAAATATTGTTGCGGACCCACAGCGCTTTCCCTCGGGTATAAAGGCACTAGCGGATTACGTGCATGCCAAAGATTTGAAGTTTGGAATTTATTCGGATGCGGGAGCGAAGACCTGCGGCGGGCGTCCGGGAAGCCAGGGACACGAATATCAGGATGCGCTGCAATATGCGCGGTGGGGCGTGGATTATTTGAAGTACGACTGGTGCAACACGGGAACGCGAAATGCAGAAGAGGCGTATTCGACGATACGCAAAGCCCTGGACGCATCGGGCCGGCACATGGTGTTGAGCATTTGCGAATGGGGAACGGCGAAACCGTGGTTATGGGGCGCAGAGGTTGGCGGCAATCTTTGGCGGACGACGGGAGATATAAAGGATCGGTGGGGAGGCGGCAAACAAAAATGGCCGGATGGCAGTTGCTGCAATTATGGCGTGGTGGATATTTTGGATCAGGAAGCGGATTTGTATTCGTACGCCGGGCCGGGACATTGGAATGATCCGGACATGCTGGAAGTAGGAAATGGCGGGCTAAACATGGCGGAAAATCGGGCGCACTTCAGCTTGTGGGCGATGCTGGCGGCGCCGCTGATTTCCGGAAACGATGTGAGTGCGATGCCGCCGGAAATTCACGACATTTTGACGAATAGAGAAGTGATCGCGGTGGATCAAGACGCGCTGGGACAGCAAGGAAGGCGCGTACATAAGGATGGGGATTTGGAAGTGTGGTCGCGTGCGTTGAGCGATGGGAGCCGCGCGGTGATTTTGCTGAATCGAGGTCCGGCAGAGGCGGAGATAGGCGTGAAATGGACGGAAATTGGGTATCCGGAACATTTACCGGCGGGCGTACGAGACTTGTGGGAGCACAAGGATTTGGGCAAGGCGAACGGCAAATTTTCCACGCGCGTGGCATCGCACAGCGTGGTGATGATAAAAATTCAACCCTAATGGACTGGTCAGGGCATCCAAGAACCGGTTTCGGATTCAAGTGACGGGTACGCGCAAGATTTTGAAAAACATGACTCGACTGCGAATCGCGGAAGTGAAGGTGTGAGAAATGGCCGTGGCCAACGAGTCTCAGGCGAAGGCCACTGATTACCTGGCGGTGGAACGGACGTTTCTCGCTTGGATACGAACCGGAATCGCGCTGATGGGACTTGGCTTTGTGTTGGCGCGTTTTGGATTGTTCCTGCAGGAATTCAACTTTAATCAGCCTAATGGAAAGTTAACGCATTACGGGCTTTCGATCTGGTTTGGAACGACGCTGATTTTTCTGGGCGTGTTCGTGGCGGTGTTTTCTCTGATTCGTTACTTGCGGCTGATGGATCATTTGAGAAGAGGGCAAGACTCGTTCATCCATGCATCGACGCTGGGGATTGTGGTCGCGGTGATTTTGGCGTTGCTGGGCCTGGCGATGAGCTTTTATTTAATTTTCACGCGGCCGACGCCGCAAACGGGTAATCCACAAAATCAGGAGAACAGTATGTTAAGCAATCCGGAGAGCGGTATCGTGCGATTGGAGAGCCATCACACGGTGGAAGACACAGTGACACGGCTGAAGGGAATTTTGGAGGCGAAAGGCGTGAAGCTGTTTATCGTGGTGGATCACAGCGGCGAGGCAGAAAAGGCGGGGCTCACGATGCCGCCTACCAAATTGCTGATTTTTGGGAATCCGAAGGCGGGGACACCGCTAATGCTGGCTTCACCGAGTGTCGCGTTGGATCTGCCGTTGAAAATTCTGGTGGCAGAAGATGCCGGGGGCAAAACATGGATTTCGTATAATGCACCGGCGTTTCTGCAGGCACGACATAGTTTGCCGGCGAATCTGCTGCCAAATATTGCAGTGATTGAGACATTGGCGACGAACGCGGCACAGTAGATACCGAAGCCGCGATGGAATGTAAGGCTATCGTCAGGATGTGAGCGCCGCGACGACCTTCAGTGCCGCTAAGGATTTTCCTTCTCGTTAGGCTTGCTTCCCTTCCCTTGCTTCTTGCGAAGAATGAAGTGGTCGCGCATTCTGTTGGTGACAGCCAACGCTGCTTGATACTTCTTGCCAGTGATTGCTTTCAGGTCCTGCAGCAATTCGCTGTTGTTCTCGTGTTTCAGGACTTTGCCGGCGATGCGAAGCAACTCCTCCCAATCGTGCCACTCGCCAATGGCGTCCTTGCACCTGCCGAGAGCATCAATGAATTTCTGGTCTTCGGGCTTCTCGGACATCTGCAACACGTCGCGCAGTTCTTTGATCTTCAGGCGATAGGGATGGAGATTGCTCTTCTGAAGAGTATGTGGGCTGCCTAATTCTTCGGAGAGCTTCAAGGCCATCGCGACGGCATCATTGGATGCTGGCCTAGCACTGCCACTTCCCTTCTTCTTCGTAAGGTCCTTTTCCAGGCGGGACGAGGTCTTCTTCAGTCGGCGCCTCATGCTGGCGCTTCTTTTCTTCATCAGCGCGTGCAGTCGTTGAGCGTAGCGATAGCGTTTGGCTCCCAAATACTCCAGCAACTCAACCATGGAGTCGCGGTGGTCCCTCTCGATGTGGACGGTTGAGAGATGAGCGCTGAGGACGTCCATGTCTCGCACCTTACCGGCCATTTTGCGAATTTTTCCTAAGTCTTTTAGCAAGCGGCGCTGCCCCGACTTGGCGTCGAGTGACAGTGCTTCGAGGATCGATTCGACGCGCCGGGCGCCGGTACGAAGGGCATGAACCTTTTGCGGGGTCAACCGTTTCGGCTTTTCTTTCAGAACTTGGCGCAACTTGGTTACATTGTCTTTGACGCGCTCGATATTGATAGCCATGGACGACTCCTCTGCCATCGGTTGGATGATACGCAGGCAAAGCCGGTTCGGGCTGCGGGCTAGGATAAGACCCCTGGGTAAAGCAGGCGCTTTCGGTCGGAGCGTGAGATTCACAGACTTGGGACGCGACAGGGCAATATTGCAGACATCG
>DASXBH010000207.1:0-1651 GCA_036491775.1 Candidatus Acidiferrum sp. | reverse complement strand
GGATACCTGCTCGGACTCGCGACCAAGTCACAAGCCTTCCGTGCCCTCGAAGGCGCCTACAACGCTCGCATCACCTTGAAAGCTGGCTACACCACCATCCGCGACGTCGAAAACGAAGGCTCCGACTATGCCGACGTGGCTCTTCGGGATGCCATCAAGCAAGGACTGGCTGAAGGCCCACGCATGCAGGTTGCAACCCGCGCCATCGCCGCCGTAGGGCAATACAATCCTTTCGGAGTTTCTCCAGACCTCAAGGATTTCCCCACCGGCGCACAAATGATCAGCGGCGTCGAAGAAGCGCGCCGCGCGGTCCGCGAGCAGATGGGACACGGCGCCGACTTGATCAAGGTCTATGCTGACTGGCGTTATCCCACTCTTACCATCGAAGAGATGCGCGTCATCGTGGAAGAAGCGCACAAACAGAAACTCAAAGTGGCCGCTCACGCCACAACGCCGGAGGGAATCAAGAACGCCGTAACGGCGGGCGTCGACTCCATCGAGCACGGCCATCGAATCGACCGCGCAGATCTCGAACTCATGAAGGAGAGAGGTACATTCCTGGTTCCGACGGTGGGCGTGATCGATGCGGATTTCGAACGCCACAAAAACGAGACTGTTACTCCCGAGATGAGGCAAATGGGGGAAGCTTTCTTGCAAAGCATTCAACAGGAGATTGCAATGGCGGCAACGCTGGGGATAAAGATGGCGGCGGGCTTCGATGCTGCCAATCCCGAAGGCCAGGGAAAGAATGCGGATGAACTCTTGGCGCTCACTAAGCGCGGCATGGCGCCTTTGGAGGCTGTCCGCGCCGCAACCATCTACGCTTCAGAACTTTTGAACTGGCAGGACAAAGTTGGGGCGCTCGAACCCGGTCACTATGCTGACATAATCGCCGTCGACGGCGACCCGCTGAAAGACATCACGGAACTGCAGCGCGTGGAGTTCGTCATGAAAGGGGGCACCGTCGTCAAGAATGGCGTATCACCAATCACTCACCACTGAGAACTGCTAAAACCCCTGTTCCACCAGATCCTCAATCGTAAGCGAACTCTGCGCCCCGTCGCCCTTCATCATCTTTTCAACATATTTCGCGATCAGATCCGCTTCCAGGTTGACCGGATCGCCGGGCTTCAGCGAGTGCAGATTCGTCATCTCCACCGTGTGCGGAATGATGGCGATGGTGCACCGATTTTTCTCCAGGCTCGCCACCGTAAGGCTGATGCCCTCAATAGAAATCGAGCCCTTGTAGACGGTGTATTTCTCGACCTCGTTCGGCAGTTCAATGTGCAGCCACCAGTTCTCTGAATCGGCGATGCGCTCGAATTCGATCAACTTGCCAACTCCGTCCACGTGCCCCTGCACAATGTGCCCGCCAAAGCGCCCGTCGGCCTTCATTGGCAGCTCCAGGTTTACCAGCGCACCTTCGTGAATGCGCGAGAACGAGGTGCGCACCCACGTCTCCGGAGCGAGATCGGCGCAGAAAGATCCTGGCTTGATGTCGAGGGCCGTGAGGCAGACTCCGCTCACCGACACGCTGTTGCCGGTCTGCAATTCTTTCGACGCATTCTCAGCGCTGACGGTGATCCGCCGATTTTCGCCGCGCTGCTCAATACGCGAAATGCGTCCCACTTCTTCCACAATGCCAGTAAAC
>DASXBH010000206.1:0-2613 GCA_036491775.1 Candidatus Acidiferrum sp. | reverse complement strand
CAGCATGGGCAGCAAAGTACAGAATTTCACCACGGTCCTTAAAGGACTGGTCTTTTTCATCATGGTGATTGCCTGCTTCTCGATGGGTGGACACGTTCGCCAAGCTGCGGAGGCCGTGGCCTCATCCCAACACCTCGCTCCAGTCATCATTCCCGTTGGAGCGGCGTTGATCACCTCGATTCTCTTCGGCATTCAAGCCACCGTATACACCTACGATGGTTGGGATGGCGTGATCTACTTTGGCGACGAAATCAAAAATCCCGGCTATCTTGTTCCGCGCGCGATTTTTGCCAGCCTCTTTTCCGTCGTCACCATCTATCTGCTGGTCAACGCCGCCGTTCTCTACGTACTGCCCATGCGCGATATCGCCGGCAATAATTTTTCTCTCGGGCTCGCGGCCGAGCGCGTATTCGGACCCAGCGGCGACGCGATCTTCCGCTCCATCATGGTTATTGCGTTGTTCAGCAGCATCAACGCACTTCACCTTATGGGCGCACGGGTCATTTACGCCATGAGCCGCGACGGCCTGTTCTTCCGCGCCGTTTCCCGCATCAACAAAGGCGGCACGCCCACGCTCGGCTTGCTGCTCAGCGCTCTGGTGGGCGTGGCTTTCGCGATTTTCAGCTTCGATCGAGTCATCGCCATGCTCGCGTTTTTCTTCGTCACAAATTACCTGCTCTCCTTCATCTCTCTGTTTCTTTTGCGGGCGCGCGAGCCCCATCTTCCCCGTCCCTATCTCGCGTGGGGTTACCCTTGGACCACCGCCATCGCGCTCATCGGCTCCATCGGCTTTCTGATCGAAGCCATCCGTGAAGACCGCACCAATAGCATCCTCACCCTGGTTGCCCTGGCCTGCAGCTATCCCGTCTACCGCGTGCTGAAATTTGTGTCCAGCTCTCCCGCTATCGCGGAATAAAAAAAGGGGCGGATTCGTCATCCGCCCCTCTCAACTCTCCCCGCGACCTCGGTGCTCTTAACTCCTGCTATCTCTCTGGTGGTAGAAGCCTCTCTCAGCTCACCTTTTCCGCCACAGCTTTCGCCTGCAGGAACAGCAACAAATAATCCTTACCGCCGGTCTTCGAATCCGTGCCACTCATGTTGAACCCGCCAAACGGATGCGCTCCCACCATCGCCCCGGTGCACTTCCGGTTCAGATACAAGTTGCCGACGTGGAATTCCTCCTCGGCGCGCCGGATCTTTTCCGGATTCTTCGAATACACCGCACCCGTCAGCCCGAACTCGGTGTTGTTCGCAATCTCCATGGCGTGATCGAAATTTTTTGCCTTAATCACCGCCAGCACCGGACCAAACACTTCCTCCTGCGCCAGCCGTGCCTTCGGGTCGACGTCCGCGATAATCGTCGGCTCGATGAAATAGCCGTCGCCTGACGCGCGCCCACCGCCGGTCATCAGCCGCCCTTCTTTCTTGCCGACGTCGATGTAGCCGAGAATGCCCTTCATGGCCGCTTCATTAATTACCGGACCCATGTAATTCTCTGGATCATCGCTCGGTCCGACCTTGATCTTCTTAGTGCGCTCAACAAGCTTGTTCAAAAACGTGTCGTAAATTTTTTCGCTGACAATCACGCGCGAACATGCCGAGCACTTTTGCCCCTGATAGCCAAACGCCGCCGTCGCGGTGCCTTCCACCGCCGCGTCGATGTCGGCCTCATCGTCCACAATCATGCCGTCTTTGCCGCCCATTTCCAGCACGGTCCGTTTAATCCAGATCTGCCCGGGTACAGCTTTCCCCGCCAGTTCGGAAATGCGCAGTCCCACTTCCTTCGAGCCGGTGAACCCGATGTAGCGCGTTTTGGGATGCTGCACGATGGTGTCGCCAATCACGCCACCCGAGCCGGTCAGGAACTGCACCGCTTCCCTAGGCACACCCGCCTCATGCAGGATTTCCAGGAACCTCGCGGCAATCGTTGGCGAATCCGCCGCCGGCTTCAAAACCACGGTGTTTCCGGTGACCAGCGACGCCACCACCAACCCCGCCATAATCGCCATGGGGAAATTCCAGGGAGGAATAATCGCGCCCACGCCCAACGGGATGTACACCAGATAATTCCGCTCGCCGCGCATCGGCGTCAATTTCTGCGGCTCCGCCAGACGCAGCATCTCGCGGCCGTAAAACTCACAAAAATCAATCGTCTCCGCCACGTCGGCATCGGCTTCGATCCACGACTTGCCGACTTCGTAGCAGACCAGCGCCGCCAGCTCATACTTCCGCTCACGAATAATCTGAGCAGTCTTGAATAGATAGGAAGCTCGGGTCTCCGCCGGCACTTTTCGCCATGTATTGAAGTACGTGTTGGCGAACTCAATCGCGTGCGTTGCCTGGTCCTTGGACGCATCTTGAAAAACGGCAATCACTTCCGAGGGCCGGGATGGATTGGTCGACTTTTTCTTGCTGGTTGTAATTACCTTATGACCGCCGATCCACATTGGGTATTCACGCCCAAATTCGCTGTGCACTTTCTTCAGCGCGTCTTGCATCTTCTTGCGATTGTCGGCATTCGAAAAATCGATGAATGGCTCGTTCGCAAATTCCGTCACATGCGCTTTTGCCTCAGCAGTTGCCATAAAAGCTTCCTCCCACAAATGTCAGCCT
>DASXBH010000205.1:0-8936 GCA_036491775.1 Candidatus Acidiferrum sp. | reverse complement strand
CGGTATGGCCATTGCCAATATCGAGCGCGAAGTTCGCATGCTCTCAGAAATCGAACTGGCTCTTCGCCTCATGGACAAGGGCGAGTACGGCATCTGCACCGTCTGTGAGCAGCCCATTCCCAATTTGCGACTGCGCGCCATTCCTTGGACCCGCCGTTGCATCATCTGCGCGGGCGGTGGTGCAGCTCGTGGTTCGCGCGATGAAGCACCGGTGCGTGCTGCATAGATTGTCTCGACTCACTTTGAAATTATCCGTCGTGGGAGCCATGATGACCGACTTAGCTCCCAACGAATGTTTTCGAGGAAGTATTCCGCCTTTGTAAGACCGGGCTTTAGCGCACCGGTTCATAAGTTTCCGATTTTCACTGTCCACTTTCCATTTTCTACTTTCCTAATCCTTTACCTTATTTTTCTAAAAGTTTCTATGTAGCCCTTGGTCCCGCCCTTGCGTCTAACTATGTGTAGCACCTTTAGTGGAGGCTTCTATGGATGCCAAGTTCGACGTCTTTCGTAAGCTGCCCGATGGTCAGCCACTCTGGATTCAGGCCGTCGATGGTTTGCACGAAGCCAAATTGCTCTCCCTCCACCTCGCCGCAACTTCGCCCGGCGAATACTTCATCTACAATCCTCGCGACGGCTCAATCATCTCCACAGTAGACCTCCAGTCCGCCCACACCTCAGTTTCCTGAAAAGCATCGCAGCAGCTGCTGAATGTTGCGCTGAGCAAACACTCGCCGCAGAATTGTCATCACGAGCGGAGGCCCGCGCCTTGGCGGACCGTATTCGAGGGATCGTGGCAACGCTTCCAACATCGGCAACACAATTTTGATCTCCTCCGCTTTTCTCCGCCGATGAATTGCCGCCTGGGAACCTTCCCCCCTCTTCCAGGGAATTCCAAACGAGCGAGCTCCACGTCACGGCGCGCCTCCATAACTGGCTGACACCCGCTCGGCAGTCGCAACATCTAATTTACAAGCTTTTCCGGGTACTAAAGGGACGGTATACGATGGGGAAATTCAAACGCAGCCTGCTTCTTTTTAGCTTCCTTCCGCTTTTTGCAGCTGCCACGCTTCGCGCACAAGATCCGGCCGGCCCTCCGGCTCCTCCACAAGATCGACCAGGCCAAGGGCGCAGTGGCTCTGAAGGCGGCCCGCGTCCGCTCTTCGGAAAAATCTCCGCCATTCACAATGGCTCGTTGGAAATCATCGGCCCCGATGGACAAACCGTGATCGTAAAAACCACCGGCCAGACCCAATATCGCAAAGACCGCGAGCAAGCCGCCGCCACCGATTTTAAAGTCGGCGATATGGTCATGGTGCGCGGGGATGAAAACGCCGATCACACCGTCACTGCCAAAATGATTGGCGGACGCTCCGGCGGTCCTGGTGGTGGCCCTGGCACTATGGGCGGCGGTGCGCGCGGTGGCCCCGGCGGCGGCCCGATCGGCACGCTTGGCAAGGACTATGTTGTCGGCGAAGTGAAAGCGATCGACCCGCCACACATCACTGTGCTCCGCACCGACAATGTTGCCCAAACCATTGAATTGAACGAAAACACTTCGCTGCGCAAAGGCCGTGACAGCATCACCATGGCCGATATCCAAATTGGCGATCACTTGATGGCGCGGGGCACTCTCGAAAATAATGTTTTCGTTCCCAAGGGCGTTAACGTCGTCAATCCAGAGCAGTGGAAGCGCATGCAGGAAATGCGTAACGCCAATGGTGGCACCGCTGCTCCTCCTGCCCCTCCTGCCACGCCTCCTCCTGCCGCTACTCCTCCTTCCAAACCAACGGAGCCGCCCAATTGAATTGGTTGTTACGAGGGATCCTCGTCGCGATTTGTATCGTTCTGATTTTCGCGGTCATGATCGTTTGTTTAGCTACAGCGCAAGATGCTGTTCCCCAGCCCCAGCAGCAGTTTGAAATCAGCGGTACCGTAAAGAGCGGCAAAACGGTTCTCCCCGGTGTCACCGTCACCGCCACAAATACTCTGACCGGGAAAAAATTAGTAGCGGCGACTGGCTTGGATGGTTCCTTCCAACTCAAAGGCCTGCCGCGCGGACGTTACGTCGTCAAAATCGAATTCATGGGCTTTGCGCTACAAACCCACGAAGTCGTTCTTAATCCTGATAATCCTTCCGGCAAAGTGGATGCCGAACTTTTGCTCGCTTCGCGCCAGCAGGAAGAAACCGCGCGCGCCAGCGCCTCCGCCTCCAGTCGCGGTTTCCAAAATCTTTCCGTAGAGGGCGCTCTCTCCGGACTTTCTGGCGATACTTCTTCATCCGGGGGTAACGGCAGCGGAAATGGCTCGGGCATTAGTTCCAGCGATCTTTCCTCATTGCCAATGAATGGTGCCGGCGCGGATGTCGCCACCGAATCCCTAAGCATTTCCGGCACCCAGGGACGCTCCCAGGAATTTGGCGGTGGTAACGAAGACGAATTGCAGCAGCGCATTCAGGAGTTTCGGCAACGCGAGCAACAAATCAACGGCCTCGGCGGTCTAGGTGGCGGCCAATCAGGCCAAGGCGGCCCGGGTGGCCAAGGTGGGCAGGGAGGTCCCGGAGGTGCTGGCGGGTTTGGCGGCCCGGCTGGTGCCGGAATGCCCATGATGATCGGACGCATGGGCCGCGGCGGCTTCAATCTCAATCAGCCACACGGCTTTCTCTACGCGCAAGACGACACTGCCGGCCTCGACGCTCGTCCCTACTCGCTCTCCGGCATTCAGTCGCCTAAAGCCAGCTACAATACTCTCCGCTTCGGCTCCATGGTCGGCGGTCCACTGAAAATTCCTAAGCTCTTCGACTGGAGCAAAACCACATTCTTCACTGTTGGCTGGAATGGCTCTCGCGGTAGTACTCCCTTCGATGAATTCAGCACCGTGCCCACTCCCGCCGAACGCGCCGGCAATTTTTCCGCTCTTACCTCACGTAACGGCACCCCCGTCACAATTTACAATCCGCAAACCGGTGTACCTTTTGCCGGCAACTCCATCGATCCTTCCACGTTTAGCTCCGCCGCAGTCGCCCTCTTGAACTACATCCCGACGCCGAATCTTCCGGGCGCCACGCAGAACTTTCACTACATCACTTCCGATCAAAGCAGCACCGATGCCGTCAGCCTGCGCCTCATTCACAATTTCTCCGGCACTGGCCCCGGATTTGGTCCTCCCGGTGGACCAGGGGGCGGGGGAGGTGGCGGCCGCAATCGTCGTGGCCCTCGCAACAATCTCAATTTCGGATTTAACTGGACGCGGACCTCAATCGCCCTCGTCAACTCCTATCCGTCGCTCGCAGGCCACACGAACACCCAGGGACTCAACGCCAATACCCGCTGGACCTACGGCAAAGGCCGCCTCACCAATACTGTCGGTTTCACTTACAATCACAATCGCGCGGCCACCACCAACTTGTATTCCACCGTCACCGATGTCGCCGGCGCCGCAGGCATCAACGGTGTTTCCACCGATCCTTTTAACTGGGGTCTTCCCGGAATCAGTTTCACCTCCTTCGGCGGACTCAGCGATCCCACGCCCAGCCGCGAACTCGATCAGACCTACACCGTCTCCGACACCGTAATCTGGAATCGCGGCAAAAATAATTGGCGCTTTGGCGGAGACTACCGGCGCATCCTGCAGGGCTTTCGTTCTGCGCGCAACGCCGAAGGCAGCTTCGTCTTCACCGGCTTCGCAACCTCCGCCTACGCTCCCGGCAGCACTCAGCCGCTTCCCGGCACCGGCAGCGATTTCGCTGATTTTCTGCTCGGCCTGCCGCAGCAAACCAGTCTGCAATCCGGCACCACCGACTACGAATTCCGCGCCAACTCCTACGATCTCTACGCCCAAGATGACTGGCGCGTCTTACCCAACTTATCTGTGAATCTCGGCCTGCGCTACGAATACGTCAGCCCCTACAGCGAAGCCGAGAATCGCATCGCCAATCTCGCCGTCGCCTTTAGTCCTCAATCCACCACCGCGTTTCAAGTCCTCTCCGGCCAAAATCCCGCTTATCCCGCGTCGCTCGTTCGTCCCGACCGCAACAATTTCGCGCCACGCATCGGCATCGCTTACCGCCTCGCCCAGCGTACCGTCGTTCGTGCCGGCTATGGCATCAACTACAATCTTGCCCAGTACGGCACTTTCATCCGCAACTTTGCCTTTCAGCCTCCGTTTGCCATTACCGCCACCAACGTCAGCCCGTACGGAAATTTTCTGACTCTGGAAAATGGTTTCCCCACGCAACCCGTCAACGCCGTCACCAATAATTACGCTCTCAATCCCAACTATCGCCTCGGGTACGTGCAAATTTGGAATCTCGACATCCAGCGCCAGCTTCCCGGCAACGTGCAGCTCAACATCGGCTACAACGGCGCCAAAGGCACTCGCCTCGATACTGAACGCGCTCTCGTCCCCACCTGCGTTTCTGCGGCAAACTGCCAACTCTCTGCCACTGAGGCTTCCGCTCCCTTCATCTACGAATCCTCCGAAGGCAACTCCATCCTTCATGCCGCCTCAGTTCGCATTCGCAAGCGCCTCTCCAAAGGTCTGGGCCTCAGCGCCTCCTACATTTTTTCCAAGTCGCTCGACGATGCCTCCTCCATCGGCCTCGGCAGCACCATCGTTGTGCAAAATCCCTTCGACATTTCCGCCGAGCGCAGCCTCTCCAGCTTCAATCAAACTCACAAATTCACCGGCACATGGATTTACGACATGCCCTTCGGCGATGGCCGCCGTTTCTTGACCAAAGGCCCGCTCTCCCACGTCCTCAATGGCTTTCAATGGAGTGGCGATTTCACCATCGGCTCCGGTTTCTATTTCACGCCCAGCGTTTTGGGCGCACAGTTGGACATCAACCGCGGTGTCAGCGGCTCGCAACGCGCCAACGTCATACCCGGCGCTCCCATTTCCCTCAGCAATCCCACCACTGCCGAATGGTTCAATACCGCCGCCTATTGCGCTCCCGGCCCAGGTTGCTCCAGCGCCACCGGCACAACCTACGGCGACGCCGGACGCTACTCCATCGAAGGTCCCGCGCAATTTACGTTCGACATGGCTTTCAGCAAAACCATCGTCATTCGCGAATCCCGCGCCCTCGAGCTCCGCCTCCAAGGCACCAACATTTTCAACACTGCTTACTTCTCCAACATCAATACCGTTGTGAACTCGCTCACCTTCGGCCAAGTCACCGGCGTCTCCAACATGCGCCGCGTTACCATGCTCGTCAGGTTCCGCTTCTAATCGCCAATGGCCGCCATGCGCACCCACGCCAAACTCGCCCTGTTCGCGCCCACCGCGCTCCTCGCCATTCTTTTCGTCTGCAACCTCCGCGCCCAGCAACCCGTTCCTCCTCCACCAACACCTCAAGCCCCGGCGCAGACCGCCAATCAAGAGACTCGCATTCGCATCAACACTGAAATCGTCCTCGTCAACGTCATCGCTCGTGATAAGCATGGCAATCTGATCCGCGACCTGAAAAAAGAAGACTTCACCGTTCTCGAAGACGGCCAGCGCCAGCAACTCGCCAGCTTCGACTTCGAAAATGTCGATGAACTCGCCCTCGCCGCTCAGCAGGGCACTACCGTCTCCGGCACCACCGCTCCCGGCGCAATTCTAAAACCAGATCAGCAGCAGTCCACTCTCGACGCTCGCGACCGCCGCCTCATCCTCATGTTCTTCGACTTCTCCGCCATGGAGCCGGACGAAATCGAGCGTGCCGTCGACTCCGCCAAAAAATACGTTAACTCCAGCATGAAACCCGCCGATCTCGTCGGCATGGTTTCTCTCGCCACCAATCTCAAAGTCGATCTCGATTTCACTGCCGATCGCCCCAAAATCCTCGCGCAACTCTCCGCCTACAATTCCAGCGAAGGCCAAGGTTTCGAAAATGGTTCCACCGGCTCCTCCGAGGGTTCTGCCGAAACCGGTGGCTCCTATACTCCCGACGACACCGACTACAACACCTTCAGCGCCGATCGCAAACTCCTCGCTCTGCAATCGGTCATGCAATCCCTCGGCACCATTCCACAAAAGAAAAGTCTCATCTATTTCAGCAACGGTATCAGCCAGTCCGGTGTCGATAATCAATCCGCGCTCCGCGCCGCCACCGCGTCCGCCGTCAAAGCCAACGTCTCCATCTATCCCGTTGATGTTCGCGGCCTGCAATCGTTTCCCCCCGGCGGCCAGGCCCAATCCGCCAGCCTGCATGGACAATCCGCCTATAGCGGCGCCTCCGTGATCAACGATCTCAATAGCAATGCCGGCTCTCAAGAGACTCTTTACACCCTCGCCTCCGACACCGGCGGCAAAGCCTTTATGGACACCAACGATTTCAGCGGCGTCTTCTCCCAGGTCCAGAAGGACAGCTCCGCCTATTACGTTCTCGGCTACACCAGCACCAATCGTCTAAAGGACGGCCATTTCCGCCGCCTCAAGGTGCAAGTCAATCGTCCCGACATCAAACTCGAATATCGCAGCGGCTATTACGCCGGTCGCGATTACGAACATATGAATCGCACCGATCGCGAAGCCCAGCTCGAAGACGAACTCGCCTCTGATCTTCCGCGCACCGACGTCGCCATTTACGCCGGCACTTCCTACTTCCGGCAGGACGATTCGCACTATTTTCTGGGAGTTTCACTCGTCGTGCCCGGTTCGCAAATTCCCTTCGTCCAGGCAAAAGATAAAGACAGTGCCACACTCGACATCATCGGGCAGGTTCTTGCCGGCCCTCGCGCTCCCGTCGGTCAACTCCGCGACACCGTAAAGCTCGCAGTCGATACCGGTCAACAAGTCCGCCGCAAAAATGTCCAGTACAACACCAGTTTTATTCTGGCGCCCGGCACCTATCACTTGAAATTTATCGTTCGCGAAAATCGCACCGGACGCATGGGCTCGTTCGAAACCGATGTGCGTATTCCCGATCTGCGCAAAGCCCCACTTCGCATGAGCAGCGTAGTGCTCAGCAGTCAGCGTGTTCCCGCCACGCAAAAGAAAAAGGCCTTCCAGCCTCTAATCACCGATCAGTCCGAACTCGTTCCCAGCGTCACCCACGTTTTCACTCAGGATCAGCATCTTTACCTGCAGTACGAAGTCTACGATCCCGCCAGGAATAAATCGTCGCAGCCTGCAGCCAGTTCCACTCAAGAAAAGGCGCCCAAGGGTTCCGTCCACGTCCTCACCAGCATTGAATTTCTACAAGGCGAGACCAAGGTCTACGAAACCAAGCCTATCGTCGCGCAGGAAATCACCGCCACCGATCGCCACGCCGTCATTTTTCAAATGGATATTCCACTGCAATCTCTGAAGCCCGGCTTTTACACCTGCCAGATCAACGTCATCGACGACGTCGCCGGCAACTTCGCCTTTCCCCGCTGGCCCATCCTCATCCGTCCCACCGCTTCGCCCGTGCCGGAAGCCACCAAATCCTCCGCCCTAAACTAATCCGTAGAGGCATAACATGGCTCGAGCCGCTGTAAGCGCCAGCGCCGCGTCTCACTACATCTCGCCAGGATCCTGGGTCACAATATGCACATCCACCGACGGAGACTCCCGCAAAAATCGATGCACCGCTGACAAGTACAAAAATTTCCGCCAGTCACGGACCGGAGCCCGGCCAAAAATTACCTGCGTTATATGTTTGTTCCGCACAAAATCCGCGATCGTGTCCGCCACGCTTTTACCTTTCAGCCGCACCACCTGCGCCCCCAGGTTTTCCCCAAATTTCAAATTGGCCGCCACCACCTGCGGATTTTCATTCTTCGGCCCAAACTCCCGCTCCACATGCAGCACATACAATTCCGCGTCCATCCTTCGCGCCATGCGCGCCGCTCGCGCAATCAAATACTGCCCCGATGGACTCCCCGATATGCACACCGCAATTCGTTCCCGCACGCCCCAGTTCTGCCGTATATCCTTGGCATCCATATACGACTCGAGGCTGCGATCCACCTGCTCCGCCACTTGCCGCAACGCCAGTTCGCGCAACGCAATCAAATTCCCGCGACGGAAAAAATTCTTCAGCGACTGCTCTACCTTCTCCTGCCCATACACATCGCCGCGTTTCATGCGGTTCTGCAGCGCTTCTGGCGTCAAATCCACCATCACCGTCTCCGTCGCCGACAATGGCACCCAGTCCGGCACTGTTTCCCGCACCGTCACGCCGGTAATCGCTCGCACTGTCGGCGCAATGCTCTCAATGTGCTGAATATTCAGCGTCGAAATGACGTCGATCTTCGCCGCCAGCAGTTCCTGCACGTCCTCATAGCGCTTCCGGTGTTTGCTGCCGGGAATATTCGTATGCGCCAGTTCGTCCACCAGCACGACCTGCGGCTTCCTCGCCAGAATCGCTTCCACATCCATCTCTTCGAACAGCGTCCCTTTGTAATCGATCTTCTTCCGCTGCACCGCTTCCAGTTGGCTCGCCAGTTCCGCCACGCCCTTCCGCCCGTGCGTCTCGATGATTCCAATCACCACATCTTCGCAGCGACTCTTTCGCCGGATCGCCTCGCTCAGCATGTTGTACGTTTTTCCCACACCCGGCGCGTATCCCAGAAACAGTTTGAACGTGCCCCGCGATTTCGCCGCCGGCGAGACATCTTCCAGCCATTCTTCTGGTTTTTTTGGCAAGCTCGTTTCTTCTCCGCAGCGTCAATTCCAGTGCGTTACAATATTGCTATGTTGCGCTTCGTCGTGGGTCGCGGTATCGGCTTTGCCGTCGCCGCCATCCTGCTGGCCTCCGTCACACTCGGCTACAGCAAAGTTATCCACGTTAATCAAACTACGGTCGCTCTCTCGTTTCTGCTCGCGATTTTAGCAGTTTCCGCGGTCTGGGGCATGGTGGTCTCCGTCTTCATGTCCGTCTCCGCGATGCTTCTGTTCAATTATTTTTTCCTTCCGCCCATCGGCACTTTTACCATTGCTGACCCGCAAAATTGGGTAGCCCT
>DASXBH010000204.1:0-4342 GCA_036491775.1 Candidatus Acidiferrum sp. | reverse complement strand
ATCAACCTGGTGCTAGATGTGAACTCGGCACTGGTCGTCGATGTAGCTCTGCAAGTCGGGCAATCCACGGAAAAAATTGAAGTCTCGAGTGCGGCGCTGCACGTCGAAACTTCGAGCACGCAAATGGGCGAAGTGATCGAGGGCAAACAAATGACCGACGTGCCCCTGGTCACTCGCAGCTATACAGACTTGCTCGCCCTGCAGCCCGGCGTGATTTCCACGCCGTCGGGTATGACGGGCGCCTTTGCTGGGCCATTTATCTCGGCTGGATTCCCCGCACCTTTAGTGTCAGGTGACGAAAACGCCGGCGGACTATCCGTGAACGGGATGCGCGAGGCCGCCAACGGGTTCATCTTAAATGGCGTCCTTGCTCAGGAGACCGGTTATTCTGGTGCGGGCGCGATTCCAAACCTCGATTCAATTGCTGAGTTCCGCATTCTCACCAATAACTTCGACGCCGAGTACGGTAATTACAGCGGCGGCCAGATTAACGTGGTCACCAAGTCCGGAACGAACGATTGGCACGGGAATGCGTTTGAATTTCTGCGCAACACCAGTCTGGACGCAGCAAACTTTTTCGACCAGGGGCACCGCGGCGCCTATCATCAGAATCAGTTTGGAGGTACGTTTGGCGGTCCCGTGAAACGCGATAAAATCTTTTTCTTCGCGGATTATCAAGGCAATCGAAAGACGGTGGCTGCGACGCAAGTTATTCATGGCGCGCCTACCGCGGCGACAGAACAAGGAAATTTTTCCGGGATCGCTTCAACTCTAGTCGGTTCCACGGTGAACGGCACCGCCTGGGCCAATCAACTATCGTCGCAGCTGGGACAGACCGTGACGACAGGTGAACCCTACTACACTCCAGGTTGTACGACCTACGCGCAATGCGTGTTCCCTAGTGCGCAACTGCCGACCACGGCGTTCTCGCCGATCTCCAGTAATCTTCTGAGGTATATTTTGCCGGCCAACGGTGCCATCGATCCTGCCAGCGGAACGGGCACCTATTCCACGAACTCCGGAAAACAGAATCTAACCGACAATAAATTCAGCGGGCGTCTTGACGCCAACAGTAATGTCGGGCTGCTCTCCGGTTACTACTACTTTGACCGTTACGATCGTGTCGATCCCTACTGGGCTTCCAACGCGCCTTTGTATCCAGGCTTTAGCGCGGATGGAAAAGGGCAAACACACACCATCGACTTGGGAGATACGAAAACCTTCGGTTCAGCTGCGGTCAATGAATTTCGTATAGGCTACTTCCGGCTAAATGCAACATTCAATCAGCCCTTGGGTGGCAAGGGAGTTTCGCTGTCCAGTTTGGGATTTGCTTCCGGCGCCAACGGCGCACCAGGAATTGCTCCGGGTACTCCTAGCGTTGAAGGAATTCCGGAAATCGACTTCAACAATTTCGCCATCGGCGTTCCAAGCCGGCCGAATCAGTTGGTCGAAAATATCTATCAAGTTCTCGACAACTACAGCAAAGTCATTGGTACGCACACCATAAAGTTCGGCGGGCAATACCACTACAACCAGTTAGAAGAAAACCTTTCAAACGTCGCGAACGGAAACTTTTTCTTCGGTACCGGTCTTAATGGTGGAAATAGCGAAACCGGAAGCGACTTTGTCGATTTCCTCTTGGGTGCGCCTAGCTCCTATATTCAGGGACAGTCGTATCCATCTTACGGACGCAATTTTTATTTTGGACTATTTGCGCAGGATAGCTGGCGAATTAAATCGAACCTGACGTTTAACTATGGATTGCGGTGGGATGTTAGTGCCCCATGGCATGAAAAATTCAACGAGATTCAAACGTTGATCCCAGGGGAACAGTCCGTCGTCTTTCCAGGCTCGCCGAAAGGCTGGGTTTTCCCGGGTGATCCTGGTGTGCCGTCGACCTTGGCTCCCACTCGTTGGAATAAGTTCGCGCCGCGCCTCGGACTTGCTTATTCGTTCGGAGACCACGACGGAATGCTTGGAAGGATCCTGGGCAAGCCGGGAACAACCAGCATTCGAGCGGGCTGGGGTATGTTCTTCACCACGTTTGAAGGGGCTACCGACTTTAACCAAATCGGAGATGCACCGTTTGGGAATTATTCGGGCCAATTTGGTTCGACGTTTGCGGCGCCATTCACCAATCGTGCCAGCGGAAATTCCATTACCAATCTCTTCCCGGCACCTCCACCGGTCAAAGGGTTTTCGCAGCAGCACCCGGCTAGTGGCCCGCCTTACGATACGTTGGCAGAATTTTTCAGCGCATTCGGAACGATTGGTAGTTCGCCCGCGATGTATCCGAAAAATCAGGTCCCTTACGCAGAGAACTATGAGCTTTCGATCGAGCGCCAACTCACTCCTTCGGATCTCTTGACCGTAAGCTACGTGGGCACGCAAGGACACAAATTGTTGGCTTCTCAATCGGCGAACCCGGGGAACCCGGCGCTCTGCTTGTCGGTTGCTGCACAAGGCTGCGGGCCAGGTGGAGAAAACAACATCTATCTTCTCCCGGATGGCTCTTCCGTCCTGGGAACACGCGGTCCCTTCAACGGTGTGACTTTGCCGGCTGGCCAGACTATCGGTGCACCGGCTTGCGTCGTGGGATCCAACCCAAATTCGGGATGTGTACTGCCCGGTGGTCAGACGGGCATCGTTCCGTTCGGTAACGATTCTTATTTCGTTACCGCTGCCTACTCGGCGTATAACTCGCTGCAGATCAATTGGCGGCACACCAGCACGCGTGCGCAACTGCTGCTCGGTTATACTTTCAGCAAGTCGTTGGATAATTCGTCAGGCTATGGCGAGCAGTTCAATCCCATCAATCCACGCATCAGCCGCGGACTCTCGGCTTTCGACAGTCCAAACAATTTCGTAGTGAGTTATTCCTATAATTTGCCCTTTGACAAGCTGGAAGGACCGAAGAGATTAACGAATGGCTGGCAGATCAGCGGCATCACTCGCTTTGCTACCGGTCTGCCCGTAACCATCGTGGAAAATGACGATCGATCACTTCTTGGAACCTCATTCGGCGGTCCGATTACTCTTGCGGTGGATACGCCCAACCTCGTTGGTCCGCTGAATATTACGGACCCTCGCAAAACGGGTGGGATCTATTTCAGTTCGGCGGCATTTGCTGCTGCGCCGATCGGTGTAGAAGGTAACGCCAATCGCAGGTTCTTTCATGGACCCGGTATCAACAACTGGGATATGGCGCTGCTTAAGACTACCCAACTTACCGAACGCATGAACTTGCAATTCCGCGCTGAGCTCTACAACGTCTTTAACCATGCACAATTCCTGACACCCAGCGGGATCATCACCTATAACCTGCAAGGACAACCAAATCCCAATAATATGGGGCTGGTTCCTGGCACCACACCCGGACGCATCGGCCAGCTTTCCTTGAAACTCAATTTCTAGGAGGGCCGGATCGTTCTAATCTCTCAGCCTGCCGGGAGATCATTTGGGTCTCCCGGTAATTCTTGCCTCCGAGCCGTCACCCGCATGTTGAAATCAGAGAAGCGATTTTAGGTAATCTGTGATTGGGGAGTTGTGTCATGGGAAAACTAGCGATTACTGGTGGCGAGCCTCTGCGGAAGACCCCTTTTACCGCGTGGCCTATGGGGACCAAGGCCGAGGCTGACGCTCTGCAGGATGTTTTGACCAGCGCGAAATGGGGAGGCCAGCCGTTTCCCGGGAAGCATGCTGAGGTTTTTGCGAAGAAATTCGCCCAGACACATACCGCAAAGTACGCACAATGCGTGAACACCGGAACGGTCGCGATCCAGGCGGCGTTGAAAGCTATCGATATCCGGCCAGGCGATGAAGTCATCGCGCCCGCCTACACTTGGGAAGGCACGGTTGGCCCGGTGCTGCTTATGAATGCTGTGCCGGTGTTCGTCGACATTGATCCCGATACGTATTGTCTCGATGCGAAGTTCATCGAACGGGCCATCACGCCAAAGACCAAGGCAATCCTTCCGGTGCATCTCGGGATGCGCTTCGCAGACATGGACGAAATTCTGCGCATTGCCGTCAAGCACAACCTGAAAGTCATTGAAGATTGCGCACATGCGCATGGAGGAATGTGGAAAGGGAAGGGCGCTGGCTCGATGGGCGATGTCGGCGCGTTTAGCTTTCAATCCAGCAAGCTGATCACCTGCGGCGAAGGTGGCGCGGTGATCACCAACAATCTGGAATACATGGAGCGAGTGCAGAGTTATATCAACGCAGGACGCGCAAGTCTTACCGATCAATTTCACCATCGCATCATCGGCTTCAATTACCGGCTGGGAGAATTTCAGGCGGCAGTACTTGGACCGCAATTGGATCGCCTGCCCGAGCAGGC
>DASXBH010000203.1:0-6796 GCA_036491775.1 Candidatus Acidiferrum sp. | reverse complement strand
TTTACGGGGTCCGTTTCCATCTTCATTCTGCTCGCCAACCTTTTGGGTTTATTCCCGTCCTTAAGTTCTCCCACGGGGAATGCGGTGGTGCCGCTTGCGTGCGCGATGCTTACGTTTATTTATTTCAACTGGCAAGGCATTCGCCATCATGGCCCGGGACACTACATTCTGACCTTTGCCGGCTCGCCAAAAAAGGCAGGTGACTGGGCACTGGCAGCATTGTTGTTGCCTGTGGAACTCATCAGCACTGCGGCTCGCCTGTTGTCCCTTACCGTTCGTTTGTGGGCGAATATTTTTGCGAGCGACTTGATCTATGTGATTTTTCTAGGTCTTTTGATTGGACCTACGCAGTGGGCTTGGGTAAAGAATCCAGTTCTTGGCGTAGTTGTGGGCGTGTTTCCAGTATTTATACCGCTTTTGTTAATTGCGCTACACATTTTTGTTTCGGTGATACAAGCATATATCTTCACTGTGCTGCCAGCGATTTATCTTGGGCTGGCGACGGCCGACGAACATTAAAGCTATTGATTTTCGTAATGCCGCTCCAGCGTGAGACCGGTTGTAGGGCGTAAATCCGGGAACCACCTCCTGGCGGCAATCTCAAGGAGGCAGTATGAAGAAGGCAGTCGTGTTGATGGTAGCGTTCGCAGCGTTGATGATGATCATCGCTCCGGCCGCGTTTGCGCAGGACGCAGGTGGTTCGGCAGCGGGTGGCAAGGGTTTGTTGGCCATTGCTGCGGGCTTCGGCATGGCGATCGCAGCGTTTGGCGCGGCGTTCGGGCAGGGTAGAGTAGCGTCTGCGGCGTGCGAAGGGATCGCGCGCAATCCGGGAGCAGCGGGCGCGATTCGCGCATCGATGATTCTGGGATTGGTATTTATCGAGACGCTGGCGCTGTTCACGCTGGCAATTATCATGTTGAAGGTGTAATGACGATTTTCTAATTTTAGAGCTTTTCCGGCCCGTGCAGAAATCACTGTGCGGGCCGTTTTCTTTTGTCCCACTCCGTGCTTCTCGCGATCCCTCGCGAGCAAACCCACAAACATAACTTATTGACCTTTCACTAGGCGCGGTCAGGCCGGTGGTATACTCTTGCGCAAAATCGACGGCGCTCCCCGTTGCAGACTACCGCAGGAAAGCTGGAATTCTGCCTTGTTTGAGAACGAAGAACATTATCGCGATCTAGTCGAGAACAGTTTCGACCTGATCACCACGCACGACCTGAATGGCGTGCTCTTAAGTGTCAATTTAGCGGCAGCGCGCATATTAGGTTTTGAGCCGCACGAACTGGTGCAGCGGCACCTGCGCGATTTTATCAGTCCTAAGCTCCACCACGAACTGGACGCGTACCTGGCGAAGATTCGAGAAAAAGGTGCGGCACGCGGATTCGTCAGGCTGCGTAGCAAGAGCGGCGAACCGCGCATCTGGGAATACACCAATACGCTGCGGACCGAGGGCGTGTCGGTGCCTTTCGTGCGCGCCATGGGGCACGACGTAACGGACATCCTGCAAGCACAAAAGAAATTACGGGAGAGCGAAGAGCGGCTGCGAGTGGCGGCCGAAGTTGGGAAGATGTATGCGTGGGAGTGGGATCCGGAAACCGACTCCGTGCGGCGCTCGGCGGAATGCGCGGGGATACTTGGCGTGAATGACCCAGACATTGCGGTCGCCTCGGAATACTTCAGCTACGTGCATCCGGAAGATAAAACGGCGTTGTGGAAACTGGTTGGGTCGTTGACGCCAGAGAATCCGGCGTACCGCACGGAGTACCGGCGTTTGCGGTGCGACGGTACGCTGCTATGGCTGGAAGAGAGTGGACGCGCGACGTTCGACAAGTCTGGAAAGATGATCCGGTTGGTGGGGATGACTGCGGACAGTACCGAACGAAAGCGGGCCGAGGAGAAACTGAAGGCCAGCGAAGAGCACAGTAAAGAAATTGTGTTGCGTTCGCCAGTGGCGATGATCGTCACGCATGGACTGGAACAACAAAACGAATTGCTGAACGACAAGTTTACGATGCTGTTTGGATACTCGAAGGGAGATGTGCCGACGGTGGCGCAGTGGTGGGAACTGGCCTACCCGAATGCCGAATACCGCGAAACGCTGAAGGCGGAATGGCAAGCGCGCGTGGCGGAGGCCATTGAAACTTGCTCGGAAATCGCGCCGATGGAAGCGGAAGTGTGCTGCAAGGATGGATCGCGACGGTACATCGAGTTTCATTTTACGTCGTTTGGGGAGACGGGCCTGGTCAGCTTTGTGGATCTGACAGATCGCAAGAAAGCGGAGAGAACGCTGGCGAAGGTAGGCGGCTGGCTGATTGAAGCGCAGGAAGAGGAGCGCACGCGAATCGCGCGAGACTTGCACGACAACATTTGCCAGCGACTGGCGTTGCTGGCGATCGAGTTGGAGCAGTTGGGCGATGCGCCTCCGAAGACGGTAGGGGCGGTCCGCAAGGAAGTGAACAAGCTGCAGGAACGAGTGTCGGAAATTTCGAAGGATGTGATTGCCATTTCGCATGAATTGCATCCCTCGCGGCTGGATCTGCTGGGATTGAAAGGGGCGGTACAGGGGCTTTGCAAGGAAATCGCGGTAAGCCACAAAGTGAAGATTCAGTTTGCGGAGAAGGATGTTCCGCGCGGGCTGCCCCGAGGGATTTCGATTTGCTTGTTTCGGATCGCGCAAGAGGCGCTACGCAACGGTGTGAGGCATAGCCGGGCGGAACGTTTTCACGTCGACTTGACGGGAACTTCGAACAGCGTAGAGTTGCGGATTCGTGATGAGGGTGTGGGCTTTGATGCGGAAGCGGCACGGAATCACCGGAGTCTGGGCCTGATCAGCATGCGGGAACGAATTGGGCTGGTGCACGGGACGATTGAGATCAGGTCGAAGGCGGAAAGTGGCACGGAGATACATTGCAAAGTGCCCTTGCCGGTGGCGGCGGTAGGGAACACGCATGGAAGTGAAGAGCCGCCCGCGGCGGGTGCAAACCAGTTGGCGGAAGAGAATAGCGCAGCGCTTGGTACGGTGTGAGTCGAATTAGGTGGTGCGAGCGGGCGGCTGCGCGAGGTGCTGTGACCGGAATCACTGCGTGATTTGCGACGATTGATTAGACCGGGAGGGTGGCTGCTCCTAACGAACGCGCAGCATGGTTAAAAGGGCCCTTGGCGGAGTGCGATCTCACGCCCCGCTCGGCTCCTACCCCGTGGAGGTTGGTGCTCCTGGGGGCGCCGGGAGTGGGCAAGGGTACGCAGGCGGACCTGTTGCACCAGCGACTGCATGCATGTCACCTGTCTACCGGAGACGTGTTCCGTGCAGCGGGGAAGCAGGCGGAATGCGATCTGACGCCTGCTATGAAAGAAGCGCTGGATTATATGCGACGGGGCGCGCTGGTGCCGGACTCGACGGTCTGGGAGATGGTGCGGGAGCGGAGCGGGTGTCTGCGATGCGGCGGCGGGTTTATTCTGGACGGCTTCCCACGAACATTGGCGCAGGCTGAATCTCTGCGACATCAATTGGACAAGGAATCGATTGCGCTGACGGCGGTAATCAACTACGAATTGGCGCTGGCGGAAATAGTGACGAGGCTGAGCGGGCGCCGGACCTGCGAGAAGTGCAAAGCGGTGTTTCACGTAACGGGGCGGCCGCCAAAGACCGCTGGGAGTTGCGACAATTGCGGGGGCACGCTGTTCCAGCGCGATGACGACCGGCCTGAGTCGATCAGGACACGGCTGGAAGCGTACAGCAGGAGTACCGCGCCGCTTATTGATTTTTACAAGCGATTGGGATTGTTGATTCCTGTTGCCGCCAGCGGCACCGCGGAAGATATTTGTGCGCGGACGCTAACAGCGCTGACGCTGTGGCGGATCCGGAGCACCGAGAATCCGCTGAACAGGCATTAGATTGCTGAGTTAGGATCGGATCGCTGGCGCCCAAGTGAGGCCGTCGGCGCCCGTTTCGGTATCGATTAACTTTTCCAACTTAAATTCCTGCCAATTGAGGACGGCCAGTTTGCCGCCGAAGAAACAGGTGATGTATGCGCGGGGGCGCGCTGGGTCGAAGAGTGCGCCGATTGGGCCGGCGGGCACGTCGATGAGGTTGGTAACTTGCATGGTGGCCAGGTCGACCTTGGCGACCTGGCTGGACCGAAACAAAGTGACTAGCAGCGATTTTCCATCGGCGGCGGTGAGTGTGGCGTAGCCGATGGAAGGGAGACTGATCCACTGGCGGATGGTGTGGGAGTGGGTGTCGATGACGGCGACGCGCGGCGCGTGCTGGTCGGCGGTGAAGAGCATGGAGTCGTCGGTGGAGATGGCGATGCGTTGGATGGACTGGGCGACGGGAATTACCCTGATGGGCGCTCGTTTTTGCAGGTCGAGGACGGTGATGGAGCCGGCACAGACGTTGGAGGTGTAGGCGCGTCTGCCGTCGCGCGTGAGCACGAGCATGTGGGATTCGTCTTGCTGGGTTGGAATGGAGGCGATGAGTTGCCGGGTACCAGGATCGATTACGTCGACGGTCCGGGCGGCTTCGCTGGTGAGATAGAGGAGGCCGTCCGGGCCCAGGCGGATGCAGTGCGGACGGCAGGGGCGTTTGAGGTCGATTTCGTCGACGATGGTGTCTGTGGTGAGGTCGAGGATTTCGATGGTTTGGCCATCGGTGCCGGGCGTGCCGACTCCTCCATCGCCATAGATGGGAATGTAGGCTAGGCGGCCATCGGCGGAGACGACGGCTTCATGGGGACGGTCGCCACAGGTGGGCACGGTGGATTCGATTACGAGCGTGACGGGATCGATGATGAGGACGGAACGAAGATGCTGGCTTATGACGAGAAGTTTGGGCTTGGCACGATCATGCACGGCGGTGGAGCTAGGCGGGGGCACAATATATCGTGCCCCTACCGCGCGGAGAGCATTAGGTTCTGCGAAAGGACGATGCCGAGAACGTGATTGGGAAAGAGTCCCAGGTAGAGAGTGGCCAAGGTGGTGACGGCGACGACCATCGCGGAGGTAAGGCTCAAGCTGGCAGGCGCGTCGGCTGGCACGGTTCCCTTGTGCTCGCGCATGTACATGACGATGATTACGCGCAAGTAGTAGTAGGCGCCGATGATGCTGTTGATGGCCATGATCACGGCGAGCCAAATTAGGTTGGAGCTGATGGCGGCTTTGAAGACGTAAAACTTGCCGAAGAAGCCTGCGGTGATGGGCAAGCCGAGCAGTGAGAGCAGGAACAGGCTCAGGGCTGCTGCGGCAAAGGGCTGGCGTGTGCCTAGGCCGGCAAAATCGTCGAGGGTGAGGTAGCGTTCACCGCGACCACCGAGGTCGGAAAGAATGGTGAATGCGCCGACTTTTACCATTGCGTAGCCGAGCAGGTAGAAAAGAATCGCGGCATAGGCCGCAGCGGCACCGCCATCGGGACTGGACTTCATAGAGGTGACCGCGGCGAACGCGACCAGGGTGTAGCCCGCATGCGCGATGGAACTGTAGGCCAGCATGCGCTTCACGTTGTTTTGAACGAGCGCACCGAGATTGCCGGCGAACATGGTGAACGCTGCGAGAATCCAGAAGGCCCAGAACCAGTAGCTGGTGGCGGCATCGATGGTGGTGAAGATGCGCAGCAGCAGAGCGAATGTGGCGGCTTTGGGGCCGGCAGAGAAGAGCGCGGTGACGGGTGTAGGAGCGCCTTCGTACACGTCGGGCGTCCAAATCTGGAACGGTGCGGCGGCGACTTTGAAGCACAGGCCGACGAGAATCAAAGTCAAGCCCAGACGCAGCAGCATGCTGGAAGGGTTCGCGGTGGCCAGATCCTGAAGGTTGGTGCTGCCGCTGACGCCATAGACGAGCGCAATGCCGTAGAGGAAGAAGGCTGTGGCGAAGGAGCCGAGCAGGAAGTATTTTACGGCGGCTTCAGTGGACTTGATGGAGTCGCGCCGGTAGCCAGCGAGGATGTAGCTGGAGATGGAAGACATTTCGAGGCCGATGAAGGCCGTGAGCAATTCCTGAGCGGAAGCGAGAACGCCCATCCCGGCGGTCGCGAACAGGATTAGTGCATAAAATTCCGCGGCGTCGAGATTCTCGCGTTCGAGATACGAATCGGAGGCGAGGATGACCAGGAACGCCACGAGGCCAACCAGCCAGTGGAAGAAGAGACTGTAGACATCGCTTTGGATCAGGCCGCTGAAGCCCGGGCCGGGAATACGGAAGAAAGTGAGCAGCGTTCCAAGCGCGGCGCCGATCATGGCGATGAAGGTGATGGCTTGGCGAAACTTCACGAAGGGTTGAAGAAGCATGAGAATCACGCCGAAGCCGCACCAGGCTAGTTCGGGCAGGACGCGAAGGATATCGGCCATCTGCGGGGGATTCATTACTGGGAAACCACCCTTCTAACGGAATATTGCGGCACGGGCGCGGCAGTCGGCGGTGCGCCTGCGGGGATTGCTGCTTCATGCTCGGCGCTGCGATTCATTTGCTGCAGCACGGATTGCGAGGATGCATCGATGCGCCGGGTGAAAAACGGCGAGCTGATGCCCATCCAGAGAATGATCACGGACATGGTCACGAGAATCCAGCGCTCCCGGGTGTCGATGTCTTGCAGTTCGCGATTTTTCTGGTGAGTGACTTCGCCAAAGAAAACGCGCTGGTAGGACCACAGGAGATAGCATGCCGAAAGGATCACGCCGGTCGCAGCCCAGGCCGACCAAGTCCAGTGCGCGAGGAATGTGCCTAGAAGAATGAGATATTCACCGACGAAGCCATTGAGCATTGGCAAGCCGAGCGATGAGAGCACCGCGAACAGGAAGAA
>DASXBH010000202.1:0-13924 GCA_036491775.1 Candidatus Acidiferrum sp. | reverse complement strand
TAGATTCCAGTCTGATTCGCAGCCGTTGCCCCAAGGACAAATGTCCATTGTCCACTAGGAATGTCATACATCCACAAGTCATTCAGAATTCCGTTAGCCGTACCCGTAACATCTTCACCCTCGCCCCCGAAGAGCCAGAGCACCGTACCGGATTTATCGAGCCAGCCCACCGCCTCCTGACGTCCGCCAGGCATGTTCGTTGCGGCAGCGGTGCCTTGCGTGCCGTAGATACCCAACTGATTGACGTTGGCGGTAGCGGTGCCGGACTTCAATATCCAGTGTCCACCAGTGTATTCCCATAGGTCATTTAAGAATCCAATGCTCCCGGCTCCATCGTAGCCGTACCCGCCAAACATCCAGAAGTTACCGTTGACATCCGTCCATGAGACGGGATACTCGCGGGCTCCCGGAGCGGGATTCGCGGTCGGGGGATAAACACCTTTTTGATCTTCCAGATTCGACCCGGTCACGTAATTCCATGTGATAGGGCTCTCGGTGTAGACCTTCCAGGTGCCATTGTATGCGCTGGTATTCAGTTCCCATACGTCGCTCAAGAAGTGTCCCAAGCGGGCGCCCCCGAATAGCCACAGGTTTCCGGCGGTATCTGTCCACGTGGCCGCTCCCTTCCGAGCAGGCGGCGCTAGAAATGGTCCATAGACATCTGGCTGCCCCTCTGTTTCCGCACTTTGCTGGACCAGAGTGCCTATTAACGTCGGTGTACCTCCCACATTCACCGTGTTCGGATTATAGGATCCAACCAACTGCCATTGGCAGTCATCAACCGTCACTGCCACACATACCCACAGATCGTTCATTTCCGCAGGCAGAGTGTCTTTTTGCGTCGCTCCCGCCAACTCCCACCCGTATCCGCCAAACAAAAATAAGTTGCCAAATTTGTCTGTCCATCCGGCGCCGCCGTAGCGCGGCCCTGGCGTATTCGTGTAGGGATTCGGATATGCGGTGCTTGGAGTAGGCTCGGACGTAACCACAGCCCCGTAAATGGGTGCAGTCGGAGTCTCCGTACCCGCTGTCGTCCCTCCGTTCATGTACGTCCAATCGTTGTGCCCGCAGTCAAGCTCCAAGTCCGTGATGTTTTGCGTCACATGTCCTTGAGGGTTCCACCGCGTACATCCCTGGAACTGTGTGTTCGGATCGTGATCTATCTCTAGATAATACGCATCATTCAAAGCCTCGGGCGTTGCGAAGATGAACGGTCCATTCTGCGAGATGTGCAACGTGTTCGCATTATTGATGTGCACGCTGAAGCTGTTGTCCGTCAATACTCCATTGTTGGTTGGCACACCCGCCAACCCATATGTCATGCCGCTAACACTATAGGTCACAGCCGGACACACCACGGCCACGGTAGTTATGTTGCCAGTCGTTGCTGACACCGTGCCCGACGCAGTCGCCGGCGTTATCTGGCAAGTTTGCACAGGGGTGGTCGGCTGCGTAGCGATTGAAACGGTATACTGCGTGCCC
Source organism: Candidatus Acidiferrum sp. (assembly GCA_036491775.1). Classification (GTDB taxonomy): domain Bacteria; phylum Acidobacteriota; class Terriglobia; order Acidiferrales; family UBA7541; genus Acidiferrum. The sequence goes on along the minus strand of DASXBH010000202.1, from coordinate 12,442 downwards.
GTCGGCGCGAAGTTCTTAAACGTGAACGGCTGATTTCCGTTCGTGGCGCTGCTGATTGGCAATAGTTCGATCGCTGAGGTTGTAGTGCCAGGGATTATGGTGCTGTTCTGCAAAACGAAGCCGCTCCCAACTAGGCCAGTCAACTGGCCGCCGATCGTGTAGCTCAAGACGCAGGTAACCGCCACATTGGTTACGTTCGCGGAAGCCGTCCCGCTACCGCTGGCGACAGTGCAGATCTGGTTCGGCGTTGTCGGCTGTGTAAGAACGGTCACTGCATACGCGTCTGTAGGGCCAGTGACTGGCGTCTTGAATGTAAACAGTCCATTCGCGGTAAGCGTCAAGCTGTCTCCGCCGTTGTCCTGCAGAATCACGCTCGAGTTGGGTGCCAAGCCGGTGAGGTTGCCGCCAATCGTCGCAGTCACCGCGTTCGTGGTGCAGGCCACCGTCACCGAGGTGACATTGGCCGAAGCCGTGCCCGTTCCGCTAGTCACCGTGCAGGTCTGCGCCGGATTGCTGGGCGGCGTTAGAACCGTAACTTTGTAAGCGCCACCGCTCGCAACAGACGTTACGAAGGTAAATTTGGTCGCGGCCGCGGCAACCGTCAAATTATCTCCGGCGTTGTCCTGCAAAACCAATCCCGTGCCGGTGAGCCCGCTAATCGTCCCACCAATGGTGAAAGATCCGGAACCCCCAGTGCCTCCACTAGTCGTGGTGCCGCCCTTCACGCCGCTACAGGCCGACATAAAAATTGCCAGACACGCAACGCTGGCGAGAGACAAAATCTTCGGGCTGGGCTTCATGTTCTTTCAGCTCCTTTACTGCTTAAGCGTGGCTCTGGCAGGAATGTTGTGCAGTCGCGAGCAAATCTATCCCCGTCCGCCGTTGCGCTCGCCGGTTGAGGTTGCGCCGGCATTCTTGCCCGCGCGAATTCGTCCTCAGATCCGGCAGAATTCGGAATCGCTGTTTTGAGAATAGGGAAAAACCAGAGAGGCTAGTACTAGAATCTATAGGACCTGTGTTTACTTGTGTACGATATTCTTGAGAAACACGCAGTTTTCAGGGCTGTTGGAGGTGCCCTAAGAGTTATCGTTTCGAGCTGCCGGAGCTCACTAACAACCGCGATCGCCGGCCCTCGATCAGGCCATCGAACTGAAGAACGGTAACTGGCGCCCCAGTCCTTGTTCCTTTGCCATGCCGTAGACCTTAATCGCCACTGCCAAATCCCAAGACGCGATGCCGTTCGACTTGAATAGCGTCGTCTGCGAATCGCTGCTCCGCCCCGGGACCTTGCCCGCCACCAACTCGGCAAGTTCGTGTACCTGTTGCCACTTTTGTGGCTCGCGTTCGAACGGAATGATCAGGTCGCCAGCCTCTTGCCTCGACTGCGCCAGCGAATCCACAAATATAAGATTTGCTTTCGCAATGGCTGCATCGTCCAGTTCCCGCTTGTGCGCGTGATTGGCTCCAATCGCGTTGATGTGCACCCCGGGCGGCAGAGCTTCTCCATGCAGCACCGGATGCGCAGACGTTGTCGCCGTCGAGATCACGTCCGCGCTTCCAACCGCCGCTGCCGCTGATTCCATCGGGTACACCGAAATCCCAAGCCGCTCCGACATTTCGTCACAAAACTTGTTCCGCCTTTGCGGGTCGCGTCCATAGACATAAGCAGACTCCAGAAGCCGAACCGTATTGATGGCCTCCAGCTGCGTCTTAGCCTGGCCGCCCGTTCCCAATATTCCTGCCACCCGCGCCGTTTTCTTCGCCAGGTATTTCGTGGCCACGCCACTCGCCGCTCCGGTGCGTTGCTGCCCCATATAATCGGCTTCTATCAGCGCAACCAGATTCCCAGTCGCAATCTCATACAGCGGCACCAGGAAGCAAAGCTTCCCCTTCACATATGTGTACTGCTTCATCGCCACATAGCCGGCACCCGTGTCCATCGCCGCCATGTAATGAAAGAAGCCTCCTCCCGGTAATTCGAACCGCCGCCGCGGATGGACCACCACGCTGCCTTCTGCCTGCTTACGCGAAACCTCCTCCACCGCCGCAACCGCCATCGGCATCGTCAGCAACTGCCGGACTTCCGCCTCATTTATGTGCAAGGTCATAGGTGACCACCAATCGACAGCAGTTCTTTCTAAGCAGGATTAAACTCAACCAAGCGGAATTATCGCGACTCTCAACTGGTAAAGCGCAGTTCGGAGTCAGCGTTTTCCTTTTTTCGCGCCGTGTTGTCCAGTGACGATCACCGCTCGATCATCGCGAATGCGACGAACGACAGTTTGGATCAGCCGGTAAACTCGCTCGTCCTTCGCGTTGTCCATCATGTGAAACCGAAACTCGGGCTCGCCTTTCGCACTCTTGCCAAGTCGAATTGGCAGCGCCCCGCAAAGATCATTTTCAATGTACGCCGTCTCGTACCGTGATTTCTTCTGGTTCCAGGTGAAAACTCGTTGCGTCGTGAAATCGCAGGCTTGCCCTTCGGGTCCTCGCGTTCCTACCACCAGATATTGCGGATGTTCGCCCGAGGGATCACTCACCCGGTTCAACTCGAACCAGGCGATGGGGCGAATGTTCGCAGCACTCGTTCCTTCGCGCACCGGATCGGGCACATCCAAAGAAATAAATCGCGACACCACCCATCCCGCGATCGGAATCGATTGATCCCCCGGCTGCGTGGTATTCATCACCGCCGAATTCCGTATCGTGCCATCGCCCGGCGGTCGCGACGCAATTCCACGAACCAAAAACCAATCTTCCTTTTTGCTCTCCGCTGGAGCCGCTGCGGATTCTCTTTCGTCCGTAACCTGCACCCAGTCCGCCGTCGTGCGCGCCAGTATCTCCACGGGTGTTCCCCGATTGAATTGGTACAGACGCGCCTCCTTGCGTCCTGGCTGCACGCGCAAGTTGGCAGGAACCTTCGTCCGTCCTCGCGCCTGCACCGTCATTGTCTTGGCCTGCTCCAGCAACTTGGCGCTACGTTGCCATAGATCTGGATCCATCAGGTAACGCCCGTCGATCCAGCCTACAACCCCATTGGTCGTTCGAACTTTTACGTTGTCATTGCGCTTCGCCAACACGTCGACATGGTCGCCATATAGAAGCACACCAATTTCCTCGCGGACCTGTGCCGCGCTACTCCACATCGTTACGCTTCTCTCGCTGATGTACGCTTCCCCGATGGACTCGCGCTTAGGTCTAAAGAACCACGCCAGCAATGCCACCAAGCACAGCAGTGGCACCGCGATCAGAAGCTTTCGCTTCATGCTCCGCCGTCTCCAAATGTAGCGCCCACGGCGCGCGCGGCGTGCACGATCTCGCTGCAGGGATCGATGTACTTCATCTTTTCAAGAGCCTCATCCAAGGACACGCTCTCCATTTTGCCAGCTTTCAGGCACACCATGCGGCCGAATTGCTGCTTAGCGACCAAGTCGGTAGCGGCTACGCCAAACCGCGTCCCCAAAATCCGGTCGAAGGGCGTGGGCGAACCTCCGCGCTGTACGTGGCCCAGCACCGTCACTCGAATCTCTTTGTGCAGCATCTCGCGAAGCGTGAACGCAATCGTATTCGCCACATTCCCCGGCCCCGTAGGCGGCACCGGCTTCCCGTTCGGATCAACTGCCGGCAATTTCACGCCCTCGGCCACCACAATCAGGCTGAATCGCTTCCCACGCAGCTCGCGCGCTCGAATCGCGTCAGACACACACTCGAACTTAAACGGAATTTCCGGCACCAGAATAATGTGTGCGCCCCCGGCAATACCCGCATGCAGCGCGATCCATCCGGCGTCCCGCCCCATCACTTCAATCAGCATCACACGGTGATGACTCTCCGCCGTGGTGTGCAACCGATCCACCGATTCTGTCGCCACTACCAATGCCGTATCAAATCCAAACGTCACTTCCGTAGCGTCGAGGTCGTTGTCAATGGTCTTCGGCACTCCCACGATGTTCACGCCTTTTCGCCAGAAATCCCGTGCAATGTGCTGCGTCCCATCTCCCCCAATCACAATGATTGCGTCAATCCCTAGCCGCCGCGCATTCTCCATGCACAAGGAAGAGTAATCGTGCACCACTTCCTTGCCGTCTTCCGTTGCCACATAGGCAAACGGATTGCCGCGATTCGTCGTTCCCAAAATTGTTCCGCCTCGTGGCAGAATTCCGCTCACGCTATCCTCGGTCATTTCCTTCGCGCCTTCAGGCCAGATCAGCCCATCGAATCCATTGCGGATTCCGATGACGCGCATCCCGTGTTCATAAATCGCCGATCGTACGATGGCGCGGATCACCGGGTTCAAACCGGGCGCATCGCCACCACCATTCACGATGCCTATAGTCCGTATGGGTTTCATGTGTCCTCGATATAAGCCATCAAATTGTACCTGAAGACACCAGGCACCCACCGTGACTAACCTCACTCCAATTTCTTTGGAATCACGCCCTCACCACAGGTATTGTGTCTACAACCAGGAGGACACCAGTGAAATTCCTGAATCGGCTCCAGCCCATGGGATTACTGGCACTGCGTGTAGCGCTAGCAATCGTCTTTGTCTATCACGGCTATCCCAAATTGGTTCACTCCAATCCCGAAATGCAACAGTTCTTCATCGATCACGGACTTCCCGGCTATTTCGTAGCTGTCGCGGGAGTTCTGGAGACGTTTGGCGGCTTTCTATTTCTGATCGGCCTATTCACACGGCCGGTCGCATTGCTGCTAGCCACAGAAATGGTAGTTGCAATCTGGAAGGTGAAAGGCGTTCACGGCGCGCTGGTTGTCCGTGACTTTGAATTTGAGATGACTCTGTGTGCCGCCTGCATCGCCTTAGCCACTGTTGGCGCCGGGCTTGCCTCCATCGACGGCGCAGTCCTGCGCGAAGGCGCACGAAAACGCCGCACTACCGATTAGATATCAGCAGGAACGATCGGTAGCGTCGCCTTCCAGCCGGCAGCAACCCGCAGCATTAGTGTGGGAAGCCGTTTTCAGACGTGTGCAGGAGGAGCCGGCGTCGACACCACATACGCCGGCACGGCGGGCGCAACGGGCAGCGCAATCCACAAAATGATGTAGATCAGCAAACCTGTGCCGCCGAAGAAGATCGCCAGCAGCCACACCACGCGAACGATCGTTGGGTCCAGATCGAAGTATTCCGCCAATCCCCCGCAAACGCCGGCAATCTTCTTGTCCGTGCTGGAACGCATCAAGCGTTTCGGAGGAGGACCAACGGGCGCCGTAGCTCCGGGCACGCCACCTACCAGCGTTTGTTGTGCGCCGCAGTTGTAGCAGAATTTCGAGCCGTCCGCGATTTCCTTCTGACAATTTGGGCAAAACATGGTGTCCTCCCGCAAAGCTACAACAACGCGATTCTAAACTGATGTACGCGGAATGGAGAAGAAAAGTTTCCTCCGCCCAAGGAGCGGGCCTAGTACTCCAGAAGCTGCTTCACCGCCGCTGTTATATGGCTGGTCTGCGGAAGAATTACATCTTCCAACGTGGGTTGGTACGCGCAAAACGTATCCATCGCCGCCACGCGCTTTACCGGCGCATCCAATTCTTCGAACAGTTCCTCCGCGATGCGCGCCGCGATCTCCGCTCCGTATCCCCAGCTCAGCATGTCCTCATAGGCCACGATCACCCGATGTGTCTTCCGCACTGTAGCCGCAATCGCTTCCCAATCGTAAGGCGACAATGACCGCAGATCGATAATCTCCACCGAAATGCCTTCGCGCTCCAACGCCGCCGCTGCAACTTCCGCCCGATGCACCAGCGCGCCATAGGTGATGATGCTGACCTGCGAGCCTTCCTTAACGACACGCGCCTTACCAAACGGAATCGTGAAATCCGCTCCCGGATATTCCGATCGGTTGTAAGGCTGGCGATACAGATGCTTATGCTCGAGGAACATCACCGGGTCATCGCTGCGGATCGCCGTACGCAACAGTCCCGCCACATCCAACGCCGTCGACGGCATCACCACCCTCAACCCCGGGCAATGCGTGAAGATCGATTCGCCGCTCTGGCTGTGATACACCGCCCCGCCCGTAAGGTAACCACCAATCGCCACCCGAATGACCGCAGGCGACTTGAAGTTCCCATTCGAACGCCAGCGCAACACGCAGAGCTCATCGCGAATTTGCATCATCGCCGGCCAGATGTAATCAAAAAACTGAATCTCCGCCACCGGCTTCAGCCCGCGCGTGGCCATTCCAATCGCGCGACCCACAATGCTGGCTTCCGCCAACGGCGTGTTGAATACGCGGTCAGCTCCGTATTTCCGTTGCAGACCCGCCGTCGCCTTGAAAACGCCGCCCTTCCCTTTCACGTCCTTCAGCGTCTCTTCACGGCTCACGTCCGCTACATCCTCGCCGAACACAGTAATTCGTTCATCGCGAGACATTTCGTCCAGCAACGTTGCCGCCACCATCTCCACCATGGTCTTAGGTGCGCCCTGCAGCTTTGGCTCCGCCGCAAACGACGAAGACGTCGGATCGATGTCCGGCGAATAAATATTCTGCGGAATAGACGAAACTTCGGGAGCTTCGGCGCCCAGCGCTTGGTCCGCCGCCTCACGCACTTCGCGATCCACATCTGCCTCTAGCGCTTCGATTTCCTTCTGATCCAAAATTCCTTCGCGAATCAAAAATAGCGAAAACTTCGAAAGCGGATCACGCCGCGCTTCCGATTCCCGTTCTTCCGGCAGCTTGTATAACTTTTCGTCGTCCGAAAGCGAATGGGAGTAGGGGCGTGTTACGTGGGCGTGCACAAATGCCGGCCCGCGCCGCTCGCGCACGTACGAAATCGCTTCTTTACACACCGCGTAGCTTTCAAGCGGATCGGTTCCGTCGCACGTGGCAATGTGCAATCCAGGGAAGCCCTTCACCAGTCTCGAGATACTTCCGCCCGCCGTCTGCACTTCAATCGGCACCGAAATCGCGTACCCGTTATCCTCGACCAGGTAAAACACTGGCAATTTCTTCGCACACGCAACATTCAGCGATTCCCAGAATTCGCCTTCACTCGTCGCGCCATCACCGGAAGAGACATACACAATTTCTTCCGGCGAGAACCGCACATTCTGCCCCAGCGGTCCCTTCTTCGCCTGCGCCAACGCCTTAGGATGATGTTCGAAGTAAAGACTTGCTTCTGCCGCGCCGATCGCTTGCACATACTGCGTGCCCGTACAGGAAGACTTGCTGACAATATTCCACTTCGCATGTCCCCAATGCGATGGCATCTGCCGGCCACCGGAGCTTGGGTCGTCTTTCGCGCCCACTGCCTGCAACAACGTCTCGAGCGGCGTTACTCCCAAGCCGAGGCACAGGGCCCGGTCGCGATAGTACGGATAAATCCAGTCCACCCCGGGGCGCAACAGCAATGCAGCTGCCGCCGTTACCGCCTCATGCCCTGCACTCGAGATCTGAAAGTAGATTTTATTCTGGCGTTTGAGCTGAATTTCGCGATCGTCCAGGCGGCGGGAGAGAAACATAGTGCGGTACAGCTGGATCAGCGTGTCCCGGTCCAAACCCTGATACTTTGGAGCTTCCAACCTGGCCACTTTTACGCGAGTTTGAACAGCCATTCGTTCCGACCTCGTGTTGGAGCTGGGAATCTTCTACGCGCGAGACTTAATTATACCTTCGCTGCCATCCACGCCAATACGCAACCACCGGTAGGCTGTGTAAAAACCAATGGATTAGCCCAAGTTCTCGAATTGCTTTTCGGTCTCTTCGTACTTCGCATCGTTCGCTTTGATAATCGCGGGAGATGCTGCCTGAAACGGTTCCTCGGTCGGGATGCGATCAATCCACCGCTGCTCGGAAAGTTTTTCATGGCCAGAAAAAGCCAGGCGCACCAGCAGCTTCACCGGAGCCTTAACCTCATCGTCGTCTTCTTTGGCGGTTTTCTTCTTCGACTTACTGGAACCCTTCGTTTTTGCTGGCTTTTCTTCAACTTCTTCACTTACTTCGTCGTCTGCCGGACGGTCAAACTTATACAGAAGCTTTTTGTCCAGACGAAATGCCTGCTTCCAAACTTCCAGTTTGTGCCGCGCTTGCTGCGCCTTCTCTTCGTCTTCCGCAAAATCAAAAAGCATATAAATGTGAGCCATAGTAGAAGTGTGCGATGGCAGACGGAAACAAGTCAAGAAACCCACTGCAGAGTAAGATACCAATTTGGCGCGAACTCCCCCTCCCACCCACGTTTCGGATTGCTCCTTTGTGCTCGGCCTCCCCATGCGGTATGCTCCTCTTCATCCAAATGCGTGGTTCGCTCCAACCTCCTATCGCTCCGGGCAGGGTATTTGCCGGATGGGTGTGTCTGCTTGCGGCCCTGCTCCTCTGGACGCCCATGTGGGCCGCCGCTTGGCAGGCCAATGCCATGGAGTGCTGCAACGGCAAACAGTGCGCTGCTCACGGCCACTCCGCAACCAGCCATAAGGATTCCCACCCGACGAAAGCAACCGACGATGAACCAGCCATGCAATGTCATCCCCCGGGTGCTAGCCTGATGCCCTGCTCCATGGCCTGCTGCCAGAGTCCCGAGCACGTTTTTGCGGCATCCATCCTGTTTGTCTTACCTGTGCCAGCAACGCTAGCTGCACCGATGCACTCCTTGCCCGCGGTTTCGATTTTAGAAGCAACAAAAATTCTCACTGCCTTCGCACCTCCCTCTCCTCCTCCGAAACGCACTCTCCTGAGTCTTTAGCGCTTTCCACTCAATCCATTAATTGATGATAGAGCCGTTGTGGCTCTTTTCGTTTGGCGCGATACGCGAAAGACCGGAGATCCCATGTTGCGACGCAGTCTGTTTTTATGGTTTCTGCTTTACTTTTTTGCCCATTCTGCCTGTGCCACAGCGGTTGGCACAGTCCGCGGTATCGTGCACGACTCTCAGCACCGGCCCGTCCCCGAGATTCAGGTGGTGTTGAAAGCAGAAAATTCGGACTATTCCCAGACCACGCAGACCAACGCCGACGGTGAATTCCATTTCGATTCCGTGCCGATAGGCGAATACAAAGTTACCGTTTCGAAGCTGGGATTTACCTCGCAGGAACTAAAAATCACTGTGCTCTCCGGGACAGCTCCTATCCTTCACATCGAACTGCAAGTCGCCACCCAGGCGCAGTCCATCACCGTCACCTCGGAAGCGCCGCCAGCCCAGGCTGAGTCAGTTACACCCACCAGCTTGGTTACCCGCGAGGAGATTGCCATCACTCCCGGCGCCGATTTAACCAACAGCCTCGCCATGATCACCAACTATGTGCCCGGCTCCTACTACACCCATGATCAATTACACGTGCGCGGCGGCCACCAGGTCAGTTGGCTGATCGATGGCGTCTCCGTCCCAAACACCAACATCGCAAGCAATCTCGGTCCCCAGATCGATCCCAAAGACATCGACAACCTCGAAGCGCAGCGGGGCAGCTATTCCGCCGATTACGGTGATCGTACTTACGGCATATTCAACGTGGCTCCGCGCACCGGCTTTGAACGAAACAATGAAGCCGAGTTAGTTCTCAGCGCGGGAAATTTCTATCAGACCGATGATCAACTCAATTTTGGCAGTCACACCAATCGCTTCGCCTACTACGCTAGCGTCAACGGAAATCGCAGCGACCTTGGACTGCAAACGCCAACGAGCGCCGTGATTCACGATCAAGCCAACGGCTACGGGGGCTTCACTTCCCTCACCTATAATTTGGATTCCAGCGATCAACTGAGATTAGTTGCGCAATTGCGTCAGGATTATTATCAGGTTCCCTTCGACCCCAACGATCCCAACACCGCAGGACAATTTCTCAGCGATTCCAACAAAGAAAGAGACGGTTTCGTCCTTTTTTCTTGGGTGCGCACCTTCAGCCCCGGATTGGTCCTTACCGTTGCCCCGTTCTATCACTACAACAGTGCCAGCTACGAAAGCAGTCCATTCGATCTGCCGAGTTCCGCCACGGAAACTGTCTCCTCCAACTACGAAGGCGGCCAGGCCAGTCTCTCCTGGATCAAACAACGCAACAGCTTCCGCACTGGAATCTACGGCTTTGCGCAGCAATCCAGCCAATTGTTCGGCTTGCTGTGCAATCAACCCGGACAATGCGAGAACGTAAACCCTCCGGTAAACGCCAGCCCCGATGGTGGATTGGCCGCCGTTTACTTCGAAGATCAATTCAAGTTGACCTCCTGGCTCTCGCTCGATGCCGGCATCCGCCAGACTCACTATTCCGGGCCGGTCGTCGAAAATGCCACCAGCCCGCGCATCGGTGGCTCCCTGCGCATCCCAAAACTCAATTGGGTCTTCCGCGCCTTCTATGGTCACTTCTATCAAGCCCCGCCGCTCCTAACGGTTTCCGGTCCGATCCTCGATGCGGCCAGCAACCAGAATCTTGGATTTATTCCGCTCCACGGCGAACGCGACGAAGAACATCAGTACGGCGTCACTATCCCGCTGCGGGGCTGGACGATCGATGCCGACACGTTTTTGACCCGCGCGAAGAACTTCTTCGATCACAATAATTTCAACAACTCCAATCTGTTCTTCCCCATCACCATTCAGGGCGCTCGCATCAATGGATGGGAGCTGACGCTCCATTCGCCACAGTTTTACAAACGTGGCCAGCTTTACTTGACCTACTCCAATCAACTTGCGCTCGGCTATGGCGGCATCAATGGCGGACTAACCGATTTTTCATTTGGGAATGGCTATGGACTTCTGGACCACGATCAGCGCAACACTCTGCACCTTGGCGGTCAGTGGGCGTTGCCCTGGAAAAGCTTTGTCTCCACGGATGTGTATTACGCGTCTGGTTTCACGAATGGCAATTCCCCTCCAGATCCCAATAACCATCTACAGCCGCACACTACGTTTGACATGACGCTCAGCAAAGCGTTTGGAGACAACTTCTCACTGTCGCTTACCGGTCTGAATGTCGCCAACCGCCGTGTGCTCCTCGACAACTCCTTCACCTTCGGCGGCACCCACTACAACAACCCGCGCGAAATATTCGTTCAGATGCGTTATCGTTTTCACTACTGAAGATCGAGGCCAGATGAAACACTTCTTCATTTTTCTACTCGCAGCCGTTGCCTTGAGCACCGCATGCCAAGCTCCTCCCGCCAGGCATTATCCGGTGCAAGCGGAAGTAATCGCCGTCGATGCTCCGAAAAAACTCATCACTGTGAAACATGGAGATATCCCCGGCCTCATGCCGGCCATGACCATGCAATACATGGTCGCCGAACCGAAACAAATTGCCACCCTCCAACCCGGCGACAAAATCACCGCTGATCTCGTAGTCTCCGAAGGCCACGGCCAACTCGAACAAATCGTTCTGGTCAGCAAAGCCGGCGCCAATCAGTAGTGCCCTCGTCGCACGCGATAACTTATTGACTCGCTTGCTCTTGCTTCCTGCGCAATCTGCACGGTAAGCTCTTCTCGAAATTCAATGGCGATGGAGTTCGCCACAACCGTCCCGGCTGCCTCCGCCGAGACTGATGACTCCTGGCTGCCGCGCGGCTCCAGGAGTTTTTTTATAGCCGTCGGGCCAGCAGATCGGAGAGATCTTGCGACTTTTCTTAATTGCCACCTTCGGCGCCATCGGCACGCTCGCCCGTTACGGCCTGCAAGGCTTGTTACAACTCCGGATGGGCAGTACCTTCCCGTACGGCACGCTCTTCATCAATCTCACCGGATGTTTTTTCCTGGGGCTCCTTGGGCAAACCATGCTCAATCGCATGATCATCTCCCCGGAATGGCGCGTCGCCATTACTGTTGGCTTTTTTGGCGGTTACACCACCTTCTCCAGCTTCGGCTGGGAAACGGCAAAGATGATGGAGACCGGCGAATGGCTTCGCGCCACCACCTACGTAGCGGCTAGCGTAATATTTGGATTGCTGCTCTCAGTCGCGGGCATCCGCCTGGCCAATCGCTTTTAGGAGTTCGCCATGACCCACGAAAAATTCGAAGGCGAGCGCACTTTGATGCGCATCCACATCGGTGAATCCGACAAGTGGCATGGAAAACCGCTGTACGAAGCCATCGTCGAAATTTTGCGTAAGGAGAAATTTTCAGGCGTCACCGTACTCCGCGGCGTGGCCGGCTATGGCTCATCCAGCGTCTATCACACCGACAAATTGCTTCGCCTGTCTCAAGATTTGCCAATCATTCTGGAAGTGATTGAATCGCAAGAAAGAATTGATCAGATTCTGCCGCGCCTCGATGAAATGGTGGATGGCGGCCTGATCACTTTAGAAAAAGTCCGCGTCATTCTGTACCGTCCCAATAAACGCTGATTCGTTTTTCAAGGCTGAATTCACTCTGTCTCGCAACCCCTATTTTTCCAGTTCTCTGCCCGCACGAATCCTTCGCTGTACTTCGGCCAGTAGATATCTCCTCAAATTTTCCGGAATGATCCCAGGCGCGGTCAGTTCCCGCAAATCGGAAACCGTCAGCT
>DASXBH010000201.1:0-9607 GCA_036491775.1 Candidatus Acidiferrum sp. | reverse complement strand
CACATAGCCGCGCGATCGTTTTTGCTCTCCACAAAAAAGTCCTCCAGGGTCGAGTATAAAACAAAGGCCGCCCGACAAAAGAGCGGCCGATTGTGACTTGACCGCTACTTCTTCGTGGCGTCTGGTTTCTCGTCGCCGGATTTCGCCAGGTGGTACCCGCCTTTCTGCGCGTCCGCCTCGGCCATATACTGACCGTGCTTGGTCTTGCCGTACCACTCGTCGCCTTCCTTGTGGTAAACGTTCGTCGAAGTATTCGCCCACACTTTACCGTTTCCGCCTCGGTGCCTGAGGAATCTTGGATGGCTCGGGGGGAGTCTGTTTGGTCGTCTTCGCCTTAGACTTGCTCGCATCCGCAGGTGCCGTTTGCGTAAAAGATGGAGTCTGCGTAGTCTGTGCCTCCATACCAGCGCTGACCACCGAAATTCTGACCAATCAGACCACGGAAATAAGAACCGCCTTCTTGATCATGCAGCTATCCTCCTCAGAATGTTTTTTGCTAGTGGGCGACCAACTTGGCCAGAATCATACACCGTCCCCGTCGCGACAGGGCAGCTTCGATCCCCTCCCCAGAAGTGAGAGCGTTGCGGTCGTCTTTGCAATTCCGCAGGCAGGCGGTAATATACCGAATCAGGTTCAGGGTAACCGCCCAGGGGCGGTAGCGCATCTCCATGGTCACAAACGACGACGGCGCCAACGCGAACTCCACCGCCCACGCCGGGTTTGTCTCTCGGTACCTCTTTAATACTCATCATAAAACCATCGGCCTTCAGTACTTATGGCTAGCCCTGCTTAGCGTTTTTGTCGGCATGATCCTTTCTGCCTTGCTGCGTATCCACAGTTCGTGGCCAGACACAGCGATTCCGTTCCTGGCTAGCTTCGAAAGCACTCCCGAACGCTATGCTGCGGTACGCCTCTTACACGGTTCGCTGATGGTATTTTTTGTGCTCACGGCGGCTCCGCAGCTTGGATTCGGTAATTTTCTTCTACCACTTCAGATCGGCGCAGAAGAAATGGCATTTCCCGCGCTCAACCTCATTTCCTTCTGGATGACCGTCGCTTCGCTGATCGGCATGACTGCCTCTTTTTTCTTTCCGCTGCAATCAGGGATCGACGTTTGGCTGCTCAGCGCCGCTATCTTTTCGGTAGCGGCTCTCTTGAGCGCGGTGAATTTCACTGTGACCACGATTGAGCTGCGCGCCACCGGTATGACCCTGCCACGAATGCCGGTGACCGTCTGGGCTTGGTTCCTGAACGCCATCCTGAGCATGCTGATCTTCAGTGTGCTGCTTGCTGGCTGCAGCGCAGTGTTGAGCGACCGGTTGCTTGGCTCAAACTTCTTCTCTGCCGCCAGCTTCCTTGCCCAGCAACCGCAAAACCTGGTGCGGCAAGGCAGCCTGCCGGTATTGTGGCAACGGCTGTTCTGGTATTTCGCGCAAGCCGAAGTGTACGTGGCCATGTTGCCGTGCTTTGGCATAGTTACTCATCTGATTGCCACATTCTCCCGCAAGCCCGTCTGGAAAGAGCGTCTCGTCGTCTTGGCGCTCTGCGGTGTCGGCCTGGTTGGCTTTTGTGTTTGGGGTTACCACATGTTTGCCACCGGCATGAATCCCTATGCTCCGCTCGTTTTTGCGGTGCTCGCGTCTTCGCTCGGCGTTCCGGCAATGATTTTGATGGCTAGTTGGTTCGTAACCTTATGGAACGCGCGCATTGAGCTGAGTGCCTCAATGCTTTTCGCAATCGGCTTCGTCTCTTTGTTTATCGCCGGCGGCCTCTCCGGCCTGTTCTTAGCGCGCCACGATTTGGCCAGGGCTGCAGTCAGCGAAGATTTTGTCGTCGGGCATTTCCATCTGGTAATGGGCGTGGCCGCTACTTTTGCGATTCTCGCGGCCTTGTTTTTCTGGTTTCCAAAGCTGTTCGGATGCCGCCTGAGCGAGCCACTTGGCAAAGCTCATTTTTGGATGACCTTTGCGGGCGTTTACTGCATCTTTATGCCTATGCACTGGATGGGCCTGCTGGCGCAATCGCAAATACTATCTCCCTCGCAGCGCACCCTCTTGGCGGCGAGTGGCGGCTCCTTCCGGACCATTGTGACTTTGGCGACACTCTGGACAGTTGCCGCCCAATTGCTATTCGTTTTCAATTTTGCCAGCACATTGCTCCGCCGAAGAGAGTTGGAAGAGGACAACCCGTGGCATGCCTCCACACTCGAATGGAGTATCGCCTCCCCAGCGCCCCAGGTGAATTTTGGCGACGCGCTGCCAACGGTATATCGAGGCGCTTACGAATTCCCGGCCGGTTTTTCGAACGATTTTGCACCACAGCACCTCGCGCCCGAGCTGCTGAGTCAGAAAGCACGTTGAGGTAGGAAGGAATAAGCATGCCGGGCACAACATCCACTCCAGATATTGAGTTAATAATCGAAAAAAAAGGAGGCGGTGGTGGAGGCACACCTCCGCCCGCAGGCGGTGATGGCGGTGGTGACGATGGCAAGCGCGGACGAAAGGGAAGACCTTCGCCAAAGCGCTACTACACCGGCATAGCTCTCGGCATTGTTTCTATACTGATGTTTTTCATGGCGCTCGCCAGTGCTTTTCTGGTCCGCAAAGGCGCGAGCACCGATTGGGTGTCCGTACATATCCCCACACTTCTTTGGATCAATACGGTCGTTCTCATGGCAAGCAGCGGGACGGTCGAACTGGCACGCAAATCTCTGGCAAAAGCGGATCTTCCCGGCTTTAAGAAATATTGGTCGATGAGTACCGGTCTCGGCGTGCTCTTTCTTATTGGACAGCTTGTCGCCTGGAAGCAATTGGCAGGGCAGGGGATTTATCTCGCCTCCAATCCAGCCAGCAGCTTTTTCTACATTTTTACTGGCGCTCACGCGGTGCACTTGATCGGCGGAGTCGGTGCCTTGCTGTATGTATCCCTGCGCAATTTCGATCGTGCTAAAGTTACGCGTGCGGTTGCCGCCGAAGTGACCTCTTACTATTGGCACTTCATGGATGCGCTCTGGCTGTTTCTACTTGCTCTGCTCTATCTAGGCAAGTAACGCGATTTCAGCGTAAACGGGCAGGCGGGTCTGCCGATCGCGGCAACGGAGTAACCACCTTGGCAGGACTCTGGTTGGCTTCAACTTTCGTCGGAGCGGGCTGCGGAATCCCGACACCAGCATTCCAATCGATGTGGTCTTTGCCGCACGCCGGGCAGTAACCTTTACCCGTATCTTCATCGCGCAAGCTCGCCAGTTCGTAACAGCCACAAACACAATCGCAGTAGCCCGTTTCCGATGCGGTTTTTAGTGGGATTAGCGCCATCGCAACCTCTTGCTGCAAGATAGCACGTCAAGGCAGACACCAGCCAGTTACGCTCAGACAATCTAACCGATGGTTACAAATTCTTCAGATGTGCCAGACGCAGCGGCGAGCCAAGATTCTCGCGCAGCTCCAGCCAGTGATCTTCGGGAATCTGCAGAAACACTTCCACGATCTTCGGGTCAAATTGTGTCCCGGAACACCGCCGAATCTCTTCGCGTGCATGCGACATAGGCAGTGCTTTCCGGTACGGTCGATCGCTAATCATCGCGTCCAACGCATCAGCAATCGAGAATATGCGCGCCCCCAGCGGAATTTGCTCGCCACGTAATGAGCGCGGATACCCTGTGCCATCAAAAAACTCCTGGTGCGCCAACACAATTTCTGCCGCATCGCGAAGAAACGGAATCCGTGTGAGCATGTTGTAGCCAATATCGCAGTGCGTGCGCATGATTGTCTTCTCGTCATTGTTCAGTGGCCCAGGCTTGCGCAAGATCGAATCAGGAATAGCCATTTTGCCGATGTCATGTAGAAATGCCGCGCGTGCCAGCACCGGCAGATAAGCCAGTGGCACCGGCACGCACTTGGCAATCGACACCGTAAACGCCGTCACCCGCTGACAATGGCCTTCCGTCTCTGCGTCCTTTAAGTCTAGTGCGCTTCCTAGTGCCTCCAGCGTGTCGTCGTAAGACTGCTCCAGCTGAGCCAACGCGCCAGTCAATTGCGCCGTACGCTCTTCGACTTGCTGCTCCAAATTGCGTTGGTAGTTGCGGTTTTCCAGCACCAGGCTACGATGTTGCAACGCGCGCCGCACACCCAGGAACAACTGATCCTTTTCAAAAGGCTTGAGGATGTAATCGTAAGCTCCGCGACGAATCGCTTCCAGCGCCGTAGAAATGTCGTGAATCGCTGTCACCATGATTACCGGAACTTCGGGATCGTGATTCCTCAACCACTCCAGCAACTTGATCCCGTCCATTTCCGGCATGATCATGTCGCTTAACACCAGGTCCGGCGTGTTCTTGCGCACCTGCTCCTGCGCCGCCCGCCCGTTGCTTACCGCGGTACATCGGTACCCGCGAGACTCCAGCATCGTCGAGACTACCTCTCGAATCGCCTCTTCATCGTCCACGACGAGAATGTTTTCGGTATCCAAGGTGGTGGTTCTCCCAAGCAGCATTATATGTGACGGCACAGGCCGGGTGGGGCAGGCTTGCCCATGTAGAAAATAGCGTGTTAGCGTCAATTTACACGTACTCTCGTTGCTTCCCGCTTCGGAAGCCCCACGGTAGTACTTTCTGTTCGCACCCTGTTACGCATCTCCGGGAGGAGCCGCTGTGGTTCCGAATCAAGGACTCCAGGGCATCGCATTTTTTGAAGCCACGGTGTGCTTGACGCTGCTCGTCTTGTTTCTCCACCTTCGCCGCGATAATAAGGAAACCTTTTACCGGGTTTGGCTGCTCGGCTGGATATTTCTCACCGTTTCTTCCTTCAGCGAGCTAGCTATGTACGGGGGCGCAAGCTCGGCGTTGCGCATTCTGGTAACTGGGGCAAATGTCGCCGCCCTGGTGCTATTCCTTGCGTCGATTGCGCAACTCACGGTCGGCCAAAAACGCTTCTATTGGCCGATGTTGTGGATGGCCACGCTTCTGGTGTTGACGGTTTGTTACGCGGAAAGCAAAGCTCCCTACTCGGTCGGTAACCGCTGGGAAACGTCTCTCCTCGAAAGCGTCATCTGCCTGGCTACCGGCTGGATGTTGTGGCGAGCTTCAGGGGCGGCCCAGGGCCACGGAGCCAAACTGCTCGCCGGTTCGTTTTTTCTACTCGGACTGAATACGATTAACCGTCCTCAGTGGAGCAATCAGGATTATTATTTGATCCGTTTTGCTTTCGACCATTTCCTGAACGCCAGCCTGGGCATCGGCATGATCGTTCTGATGTTGGAAACGGCGCGCGGCCGCAGCGAAGAAATCAGCGAGAAAATGCGGCAGTTCACCATGCTTACCGCTTCCAGCAGCCAGTCTGTTTCTCTTCAGGAGTTACTACAGAAAGCTCTGACCCAGATCACCGAAAGTCTGAACGCAACTCACGGAATGATCCGCCTGTTGGAAGGCGAAGGCGACGCCGCCGAATTTGTCGTCTGCGCCACACAGGGTTTCAGCGATACTTACCTCAAGAACAATGAACGCTTGGCGCTGCGTAATTCTTGGCTCGGTGAAGTTCTTCCCGATAAATACCGACTGGCACGTTTTGAAGAGGAAAAAGATCCAAGAGTCCGCAGAAATATGGCGGAAGCAGGAATTACGCAGCTGATCGCTGTGCCCCTCCGCGGCAAAAAGGGTCCAGTTGGTACGCTGAACATCGGCGCTCGCCCGGGCAAACGATTCCACGAAGATGAATTCACGTTCCTGGTCAACGTGGCAAACTTTCTCGGCACCACCGTCGAAAACGTTCATCTCTTCGAACAAATTAAGACCGTGCAGCAGCAGTGGGTATATACGTTCGACTCCATCGGCGATCCCATTCTCGTGCATGATGGCGAAGGCCGCATTGTGCGCACCAACATGCGCCTCGCCAACCTGCTCGGGCGCGATTGCCAGACTGTGGTCGGCCGTTCCGTTGTTGACCTCTTTAGCCCGCGCGAGCACGCGTTCAAGATTTGCCCCTATTGCGAGGGACTAGCGGGCGAGGCCGACCTAACGGATCCTTGGTTACAAGGCTATTTTCTGGCGTCGAACTCTAATTTCACCGATCGTGCCGGACAGAAACTGGGCTCTATCCATGTGCTGAAAGACATCACCGAGCGCAAGCGTGCGGAAGAGAAATATCGTGCCTTGGTCGCTAGCGTTCAGGAGGGCGTTTTTATCGCCACCGCGCAAGGCCGCTTCCTCGATTTCAACGATGCCTTCCTTCGGATCGTCGGCTACGACGATCGCGATGAATTAATGCAGGTAGACATCCCCTCAACTCTCTACGTAAATCCTGCCGAACGCGAACGCCTCAGGAAAATCCTGAATGAGCACGGCTCCGTGAACGAATTTGAGTTCGATATTCGACGCAAAGACGGCGAGATTCGCACCGTCAGCGAGTCTTCTACCGCTGTACGCGATGCGTCGGGTGCCGTCACCGCTTATCAAGGTTTTCTGCTGGACGTTACTGAGCGCCGTCGCGCTGAGCACGAAATTCGCCGCCGCAATCGCGAATTGTTAGTACTCAATTCTATCGCTGAGACTTTGGCCTCATCCTTGGACCTCAACGACTCGATTCAACGAACCCTTCGGCAGATCATCGAACTGTTTGGCTTGGACGCTGCGTCTCTCTACGTTTTCGAACGCGATGGTATAACTCTACGCCGCATCGCTTCGGTCGGCCAACGTTCTGAATTTGCAAAAAATTTTCCGCTGCTCACCATGCCGCCCGAACTGATTCAGCAGATTCGATCCGTCCGGGCTACTTTCCTTTCCGCGCAGGGATTGCCCCTGCCCCCCATCGCCCGCGAAGTGCAACGGAAAGAAGGAATCGAGTCAGCGTACATCGTCACCTTGTGGTCCAAGGAAAAGATCGTCGGTGGATTGGGAGTCGGAAGCCGCACGGCCCGCGAATTCTCCGCCGCAGATATCAGCCTATTGATCGCAGTAGGCAGCCAGTTAGCAAGTGCCGTGGAACGTAATCAGTTGTACGAAGAAACCCGTCAAGCCTACGAGAATTTGCGTCGCGCACAAGAACAATTGCTCCACAGTGAAAAATTGGCTGCCGTAGGCCAACTTATTTCCGGCGTGGCTCACGAGTTAAACAATCCGCTCACTGCGATTCTCGGATACAGCCAACTCTTGGGTTCCAGTGGGCAAGTTGGCCCGCAGGCAATTTCGTACTCGGAAAAATTGTACAAGCAGGCGCAGCGCACCCATCGTATCGTCCAAAACTTGCTCAGTTTTGCGCGTCAGCACAAACCCGAACGGGTTCCTGTCCGCCTCAATGCAATCGTGGAAGACACCCTGGCCTTGCGCGATTACGACTTGCGCATGAGCAAAATTCGCGTGCATCTGGAACTCGCCACCGATCTTCCGCAGACCGCCGCGGACCCGCATCAACTGCAACAGGTATTCCTGAATTTGATAAACAACGCGGTAGACGCCATCCTTGAAACCGCCGCCGACGGTGACTTGCGCGTGCGCAGCGGAGTGGATGGCAAGAATTTGTTTGTCGAGTTTACCGACAGTGGCACAGGAGTGAAGGATGCCTCTCGCGTTTTCGATCCCTTCTACACTACCAAGCCCGTTGGAAAGGGCACTGGGTTAGGCCTGAGCATCTGCTACGGCATCATCACCGAGCACGGTGGCACCATCCAGGTCAGGAATGAAACTCCATCGGGCGCCACCTTCCGTGTCGAACTTCCTCTGCTTGGAAATGGCAACAGCAACGGCAACGGTAGTGGTAATGGTGTTGACGTCCAGCTGCCAGTCAAAGCGAACGTGGTACGTGGCGCCCGGATTCTTGCTGTCGACACCGATGACTCTATCCTCGAAACCGTAGCAGGTCTGTTGCGTAGCAACGGTTACATCGTCAAAACCACGAAATCGCTTGCTGCCGCACGCAAGTTCTTTGCGGTTGAGGAATTTGACCTGGTGCTGGCTGACTGGCAGCTGGCTGTAGGCGAGGCGCCTGCCACGTCGAAGGATGTTAAATCAGGTCCGCTTGGCCTCGGATTCCGCATTCTCTGGATGAGCGCCGTGGCGCCTGAAGCGGCAACGCACCCTTGGTTGGTTGCTGCGGATTCGGATGTCTTGCAAAAACCATTTCAGTCGGCAGACTTGCTGGCCGCTGTGGACGCCAAGCTACAACGGGTCGCCGCGCCCTTGCTGTAGCATCGAAGGAATTTCCGCTGCCAGCGCCGCTCGTTCCCCAATCCGTGAAGTCGCCGCCTCTACTCGTACTGCCATTCCGCTGGCAATTTCCGCCAAGGTGCTGAATCCTCCCCACGGAGTCAGCCTCAACCTCAGCTTCCATCTCAACAACGTACAGCAAAACGCAAAACGCGCACTCAGTTTGAGTCGCTCCCATTCCTGCATGGGCGTTACGCCGGGCGCCATCGTTGCCAGCAGCCCTGCGGCCTCCAGCAGAGTTTCGAAGTCCTCTTGTAGTACGTCCAAATACTGTTTCGCAATCTTCCTGCGATCCCTTCGCACGCTCTGCACCAGCGCCGCATCGCCGGTCCTTCTGAGGAATGCCACGTCATCAGGTCGCAACGCCTGTAGAATTTGCGGAAGCCGGCAGTAGTGCCGCTCTTCGGTCAGCGATTTGAAGATTTCGTCCGGTGAATGCCGCTTATGGTTATGGGGACGGACCGACCAAAAAAGCAGGCCAAACAGAACCAGCGTCGCAAAGAGGAAAAGTAGTAGCGTCACGCTCACGGCCGGTGATCCTCCGACCGGAGCAAGTGCGCCAAGTGATCATTTAGTGTGCGCAGCCGCATATTCAGTTGGCTCGACAGCTTTATATAGTATTCCGGCGATACGAACACCGAGTTCCCGGCACGTTTTTCCACCGGATACTTTGCAACCGCATGAATCCAGATCAGTAAGCTAGCAAAAAAAGTCAGGATGCCCAGGAAATTCCAGAAGTTCGAATATGCGCCCAGCCAATTTTCGAACAGCGAATAATTGACCACCGAAAAACACGAGAATAGGAAGAATCCAAGAGCCATCGACCGCTCTAGCGGATGCACTGGAATGCGATAATACCGCGCGAAAAGTAGCAACGTGACAATGAAGGAAGCGATCGCCAACTGTAATCCGCGTTCAGTACTCATCGCCATCAAGTGCCAATCCCGATTACGCGCCAAAAATGAATAAGCCAACACCATGGCACTAGTGAATAGAAGCACGCGCTTTGCCAATGCCCAGATCCCTGTATAGCCTGACAGCAGGCGTCGTGCTATCTCAAAGCTGGCCAGCCACCGCGCGCACGTCAGCAGGCCCTGGCTTCCCCAACCCACATACCACGCCGTGATGCTCTGGAGTGTCCAACGTCGGTAGACCGCGAACATCGCTACCGACTGCAACATGGCGCAAAATATGTAAAAAACGAAGGCGGGGTGCGAACGATACAGCTTCCGTCTCATTAGGAACACGAACAAGACTAGTTCGCTGATTGAGGATAGGGCCCACGCAATATTGCGAAGCAGCAGGGGATCAACCATTGCGGACTAAGCCTAGCAGAACATAACTTCGCAGTAAATGGAGCGGCGCGCTGATGTACTTGCGCGCCGCCTGAATCCTCAGCTTTTCTAATTAAAT
>DASXBH010000200.1:0-6683 GCA_036491775.1 Candidatus Acidiferrum sp. | reverse complement strand
TGCCACGCTCCTGCGCTGGGCCTACTAACCCGCCGCGTTTGTCTGCAGCCCAGTTCTCGCGAAATTAACAGGAGTGAATCGAAGCAACCTGTGCCAAGTTGCTTTGCAGCCGCCGGTCGATTTGCACCGCGGCGTACCGGGCGCACAACAATCGTTCCCGCTCGCTCCAGTTTCCCAGGGCGGGCGAAAGTGAGCCAAAGAACGCGTCCAGCTGGGTCATCACCACGTAATAGGCGCGCACCACGCGCAGCCCACTCGGGGCATTCTGCAATTCTGGAGTCAGCCGGTGCAGGCTCACCAACTTCTCGAAGTCACGGCCGTTCAGCTGCGGCTCCACTACCTGAGCCGCTTCAAACACGCGGCTGGACACCGGTTGAGACGCAACGCCCGTGAACACAGCTCGCCAATAATACAAAGCGAACTGAGTGAGCGCCACGACGGCGATCGCAAGTAGCATTATGGAGAACATCCCTCAGCCTCCATGTGCAGTATCGTTGCCGAGGCTGTTAACGCCAATAGCTCGGGGGTACTACCGGGGTGGACCCCGCGGCAGTGCTTTTGCCAGGTACTGCTTCTGAGCGCTTAGCCGTTATGGTTGTTCGGCTGCGATGTTTCTCGTATGCTTCGGCGCGTTGTCATTTGAGATTTGTGCCCCATTGAAGGAGGACCCATGTTTCCGCGAGTGCTGCAGCTCACCGCCGCGTTGATCGTCCTAGGCATCGTTTCCCACACCCTCACGCCGCAAAAAGTGGATGCTCAAGCAGCTGCGCCAGCCGGTGCGAGAGAGCAGGCTGCAATTCGCGCGGTTCTCACCGACCAGCAAACCGCTTGGAATCGCGGCGACGTGCGAACCTTCATGAAGGGCTATTGGAATTCGCCGGAATTGACCTTCGCGGGCAGCAACGGATTTGTGCGTGGCTGGGAGCCGGTGGCCGCGCGGTATGAGCGCGATTATCCCGACCAGGCAACCATGGGCCAGCTTGATTTTTCAGATCTGGAGATTCGAATTCTTGGCCCGGAAGCGGCGCTGGTCCTGGGCAAATGGCACCTGCACCGCACTTCGGGAGATGTGGGTGGAATTTTCAGCCTGGTTTTTCAGAAGTTCCCGGAAGGCTGGCGTATCATTCACGATCACACCAGCTCGGTCGCAGTTCCGAAGTCTTAGACTCATGCCTGGCCGTCAGTTCGCACTAAACAGCCCGCCGGGGTCCGGCGCGCGCGTGCTACGTCTAAATCGTCGAGCCAGCTTTGGAATTCCAATCATTACTACGAGCAGATACCCGTTGATATAACGCTCCATTGCCCGCCAAGAGTATCTGGTTCATTCTGGTTATGCTGCTCGGAAACATCGCCGTGCGGTTTACGTTTTATGGCAACTCTTTGCACTGCGTTCCGACGAGCCAGTCTCGAACTCGTTTCGACAGAAAACCGTATGAACCAGGGATTTCTATATCGTCGATTATTTCGTCCCGTACTCGACCTCTTGAAGCAGGGTGTCACGCCGGAGAAGCTGGCTCTCAGTTTGGCGTTGGGCGCCGTTCTTGGAGTATTCCCGGCGATTGGGTGGACTACGATGCTTTGCGCTATCGCTGCCTTCGCCTTGGGGCTAAACCTGCCGGCCATTCAGATCGTGAATTACTTTATGTATCCGCTGCAAATCGCGTTGCTGATTCCCTTGTTCCGACTGGGTGAAAAACTTTTTGGCGCGCCGCACCTACCTGTTTCCGTAACGCAAATTTACGCTATGGCGCACGCCCACTTGTGGGGCACCATTAGATTTTTGTGGAGCACCACCTGGCATGCCATCGTGGTTTGGGCGCTGCTGGCGCCGCTGGCCACCGCTGCGATTTATTTCACGCTGGCGCCGCTGCTGCGCCGAATTCTGAAGCGCCAGAACGCCTCGTTGCCGCCGGTGCACGTTGGGGCAGCCTGATGATGCAGCAAGCTCTACCCTTGTCGGACCCTGATAAGTACGCTGGCAGATCTTCTTTTTGCATTGTGCTGCGCGATGAGGTTTACAGAATTTCTAGAATTTCCTCGTAGCGTTTAAACGGCGGAATCAAATACACGCCGGCAATTTCCGTTCGCGCCCAGTTCATCATTTCGCGCGCCACCTCGAAACCCTTTTCCCGCGCAGACGCTCCGGCCGCTTCCATCGATTTCAGCAGCGGCTCGGGAATCATGATGCCGGGCACTTCGTTGTTCAATCGCAGCGCCTGCTTATAACTGTTCAGCGGCCATACACCAATTAAAACCGGAATTGGCGGCGGTCCGCCCAGCTTCTTCAAGAACCCTTGCCAGTGGGACGGATCGAAAAGCGGCTGAGTCATGGCAAAGTGCGCGCCCGCTTCCACTTTGGCATGAAAGCGTGCGACTTCACTTTCCAGATCGTCCGCAACCGGATTCAACGCCACGCCAATCGTAAAGTTCGTCTGACCGCCGAGAGTCTTACCCGCCCAGTCGGTGCCCTGGTTCAACCGGTTTAAGATTTTCACCAGCCCGACGGAATCCACTTCATACACACCGCTGGCTTCCGGATAATCTCCGACCGACGGCGGATCACCGGTAATCGCCAGGACGTTGCGTACTCCGCCCACCGTCCATGCCCCCAGCAGCATCGCCTGCAAACCAATAATATTTTGATCGCGGGTAGTAAGGTGCGGCACCGTCTCCACCCCGCGCGCTTCCAAAGCTCCCGCCACGATCAGCGCGTCCATGCCCACACGCGCCATCGCACCGCTATTAATGTCGATGGCATCAACCCTACCTGAAGCCATCACCTTATCGACCTGTTCGAAAATTCGATCCAACGAAATTCCCTTTGGCGGATCGATTTCCACGCAAGTAACAAATTCCTTCTTCTGCAGTTTTTTCCAGAAATTGCTCTCGGGTTCACGTTGCGAAACGTGACTCGCCGGAACTGTGGCGGTCACGGTCACCGTTGCCGTCTGGGTTGAAGCAGGCCGCAGCGACTTCACCGCTTCGGCCATAGCGCGAATATGAGCAGGCGTAGTGCCGCAGCACCCGCCTAAAATGCGCACGCCAATCTCCGCCGCGTCCCTGGCAAACTGCGCAAAATATTCCGGCGACGATTTGGGATAAACGATTCGGTCGCCCTCCCGCTTAGGAAAACCCGCGTTGGGCATGCCGCTGACGCGAATATTTCCCGTGCCCGCCAATTCCTGAAGGATCGGCAACAGTGATTGCGGCCCTAAGGTGCAATTCGCTCCAATCACCTGGACATTCTTGTTTTTTAGCAACGTGGCCGCGGCCAGTGGCCGCACATCGCAGAACGTGGTGCCTTCTTCCGAATAGCTGAGTTGCGCCACAATCGGCAATCCGGAAAACGAACGGATCGCGTCGATGGCCAGCATCAGTTCTTCCACGTACGAAAATGTTTCCAGAATAAAAAGATCGACGCCCCGTTCTTCGAGAGCCAAGGCCTGCTCGTGAAAAATGGAAAGAATCTGCTCCGGCTCGGGATGTCTCGCTTGAACTCCAATGCCCAGCGGCCCTATGGAGCCGGCAATCAGCACTTCTTTCGACGCAGCCTCGCGCGCCTCGCGCGCAATCTTCACCCCGCGGCTGTTCAGCTTCTGCACATCTTCGCCCAGGCCCAGCGGCTCCAACTTAAAACGATTCGCGCCAAAGGTATTTGTCTCGATAATTTGCGCCCCGGCGTCGATGTACGACTGGTGCACGCGGAAAACGGCTTCCGGTTCGGTAACATTTAATTCGTCGAAGCAGCGCACCGCGCCCACCACTTCATGCAGCAGCGACCCCATCGCGCCGTCCG
Source organism: Candidatus Acidiferrum sp. (assembly GCA_036491775.1). GTDB lineage: Bacteria > Acidobacteriota > Terriglobia > Acidiferrales > UBA7541 > Acidiferrum. Next base: position 2,887 of record DASXBH010000200.1, on the reverse strand, counting down.
CGATGAGAATCGAGTTTTTCAGCCGGTCATTAAAGTCCTGGATTTTCACGATTCAATTTTCCTGTAATTTTGCAGCCGCATTAGAGGATCGAGGCTAGCGTTTTTGTTCTATCAAACTGGCTACGGTGCTCATCAAGTCGTATTTGGTGAGGATTTCGAACTTCCCATCGACCATTTCCACGAACACCGCAGGATTTTCATGGCTCAACATGTACGTGACGCGTTCCACCGGCGCATTCTTTGGGACGTGCGGCATCGGCTTGCTCATCACTTCGCGGACCACCAGTTTCTTCAAATCTTTGCCCTGCAGCGCGAGTGTCAAAATCTGATCCTCGTACACCGTGCCAATCGGCAAGTTCTCTTCGAACACCGGAATCTGCGAAATGTCCTGTTCCTGCATGGTTTTCAGCGCGTGAAACACCGTTTGATACGGCCGCGCAATCACCAGTTCGCGAACTTTTCCAGCGCGCTTTTTGGCATTCACAATGTCGCCCGCCGTCATGCGCATGCTCGACTCGGTGTAGCCGCGCTCGCGCATCCACTCTTCGTTGTACACCTTGCTCAAATAACGCATGCCGGTGTCGGGAAGAAGTGCGACGACAAAATCATCGGGGCCTAGATCTTTCGCCAGTCGCAGCGTGCCGGACAAACAGCCGCCGCCAGAACCGCCAGTGAACAGTCCATCGAGCTTCGCCAATCGCCGCGCCACCACAAAACATTCTTCGTCGTTCACCTGAATCACGTCGTCGAGAACCTGCATGTGCATGGTGGTAGGAAAAAAATCTTCGCCGATGCCTTCCACCACGTAGGTGCGCGCCTTGGCAATTTTTCCGGTCTTATGAAAATCGTAGTACAGCGAGCCTTCCGGATCGACGCCGATAATCTTCACGTTCGGATTTTTCTCTTTTAAATATTTCCCCACGCCGCTGATCGTGCCGCCGGTCCCCATGCCACACACAAAATGAGTGATCTTGCCTTCGCTGTCTTCCCAGATTTCCGGCCCGGTGGTGCGGTAGTGCGCTTCCGGATTGGTGGGATTGTCGTACTGATTGGGATAATAAGAATTGGGAATTTCGCGCGCCAGTTTTTTCGCCACGCTATAGTAGCTGCGGGGATCTTCCGGCTCCACCGCTGTGGGACAAACGATAACTTCTGCGCCCAGCGCTTTCAACAAGTCCACCTTTTCCTTGGATTGCTTGTCGGTGGTCGTGAATACGCACTTGTAGCCGCGCACCGCAGCTACCAGTGCCAGTCCCATGCCGGTGTTTCCCGAAGTGCCTTCAATAATTGTGCCGCCCGGCTTGAGCAGCCCACGTTTTTCGGCGTCGTCAATCATGGTGATGCCGATGCGGTCTTTTACCGACCCGCCCGGATTCAGCATCTCCGCCTTCACCCAGATTTGCGGCTTCAAACCTGCCGCGATGCGATTCAGGCGAATCAGCGGCGTGCTTCCCACCGCCTCGATAATATTGTTGCAGCGCATTCTTTAAGCTCGCGACCTGTGCAGACGCGCCCTGCATGCGTGTGCGAAAGTTCATTTAAGTTTAACATGTAGAGGCGAAACAGCAGGAATTCAGCGGCACCGAGGAACTTTTATGCCACGGCAGAATCTCTCCAGCGGCACGCAGTGGGAGCCCATCGTGGGCTATTCGCGCGCGGTCCGCATTGGCAATCACATCAGTGTTTCCGGCACCACGGCCACCGGCGCCGACGGAAAAATTGTGGGCGTCGGCGATGCCTATGCGCAGACCGTGCAGATCATTCGTAATTTGGAGGCTGCGTTGACTCGGGCAGGCGCGAGCCTGAAAGATGTGATTCGAACACGAATCTTTGTGATCGACATTGGCGAGTGGGAGAAAATCGGCCGGGCGCACGGCGAATTTTTCAAAGACATTCGACCCGCAACTTCCATGGTTCAGATCAGCAAGCTTATCTCGCCCGAGATGCTGGTGGAAATCGAAGCGGACGCCATCGTCGAACCGTAAACGAAATCGCCGAGATCCACAAAACAAAAGGCCCGCCTCCGATTACGCGGCGGGCCGAATTGCACTTTGAATTCTTCTCGCTACCACCTCACGCGGATTCGATATTTCAGCACCGATTCTCCGTTGGCTTTCACCGGCACGTTGAATTGCGCCGCGAACGCATCCATCTTCTTCGCATCGTAGGTTGACGACAACATCTCCCAATCGCCACCAATAGGCTCGTTCACCTGCACGGCCACGGGAGAATCCTTGTGATTGCGCAGTGTAATCTCAAAAGCCATTTCGTAGACTCGGTCCGCGATTTTCTTGAAGTCGGTCTGTTTGCGTTCCGCCACTACGTCGAAGGCGTTGCCGATTTTAACGGTGACAAACTCATCCTTGGGCGTGTGTTCAATGTGATCTTCACCGATGAACAGGATGCCGCCTTTGGAGTCCTTCTGATAAACGCGCACATTGCCCGCCGGCAGCGGCACGCCGAGTCCCGCCTTCTCTTCGTTTTTGAATTTGTAGAAGACCTGAACTGGATCCTTTAGCGGCGAGCCCGGATTCTGCGCATTGCGATAATAAAAATTCTGTCCATTCACCACGAAAAGCTTTTCCACCGGTACGCCGCTGCCTTCCAGCAAACTGATCTGCTTAGTCTCTTTGTCTTCTACAGAAGTGCGTCGCCCCAGCGAATACAAATGATATTCGCTGAAATTTTCCTGCTGGAACTGCGCCGCCCGGCCGTTCACCGGGGCGGCCGCCATCATTTCCGCAGCCTTATACTTCATTGCCTCCGGAACGCGGTTCAAATCCCCGGCAACCAGTTGCAACTTGGCGTTGTGAAATGCAGTGCCGGAATTGTTGATAACCGTGACCCACCCGTCCAGGTCGGCGGCTTTGTCGTCACGACCTACCGT
>DASXBH010000199.1:0-7344 GCA_036491775.1 Candidatus Acidiferrum sp. | reverse complement strand
TTTTGCCACGTGGGTGTTGGTGGCGAATCGTGTGCCGGAGCTGGAGCCGCTGGCTTTCGCGCGCAATGTGGGTGCGGCGGGATTGATGGCCATCGCGGCGTGCGTGCCGCTAATGCGGTTTTACAGCAGTCCTGGCGAACTGTTAAGTTCGGGACTGTTAGGCTGGTCGCTGCTGACGTTAACCTTCCGGCTTCTGTGCATCAAGTTTGACCTTCTGGATGAGAGTTATAGCACCTTTCAGATCTTCGTGATCGGAAGCGTCTGCTATTTGATAGTTGCGACTCTGGCCTGGATTGGTACCATCATACGGAGAGCACGCGCGTCTCATATTTCTCATACAAATCACTAAAGCGAGCCAAAAATGAAATTTTGCCGATTCCTGCAGGGAGCCTCAGGAAAAGTGTCGGGTGCGTCCGGAATTTTCGGAATATTAGAAGGGGAGGCGATTCGAGAGATCAAGGGAGTGCCGTGGGGGCAGTGGTCGCAAGAAGAAAAAAGTTTTGCAGTGAAGGAATGCCGGCTGCTCGCGCCGGTGGAACCGAGCAAGATTGTTTGTGTGGGGCGAAACTACGCGGCACACGCGGCCGAAATGGGCGGCGAGCCTCCCAAGGAACCGCTGATTTTCCTGAAGCCGCCCTCCTCAATCATCGGAGCGGAGGAAGCGATTGTTCTGACCAAGTATTCGCAAAAAGTGGAGCACGAAGGGGAACTGGGCGTGGTGATTGGCAAGACTTGCGCACATCTAAACGATGACGAAGACCCACTGAAATACGCCCTAGGTTATACCTGCGTGAACGACGTAACGGCGCGCGATATTCAGAAGAGCGACGTGCAATTTGCCAGAGCGAAGGGCTTCGACACCTTTTGTCCGATCGGCCCGCACATCGAGACGCAACTGGATCCTAAGGATGTACTCGTAGAAGCGTATGTGAACGGAGCCCGGCGGCAATCGGGAAGCACAACCCTGATGATTTTTTCGGTAGCGTATCTGATTCGCTGGATTTCGAGGATGATGACGCTGCTGCCGGGGGACATAATCGCTACGGGAACGCCATCGGGAGTGGGTCCACTGGTGGGCGGGGATAAGGTGGAAGTATCGGTAGCCGGAATCGGGGTGTTGCGTAATCCGGTGCATCCGCCTCAGGCGTAACTACGCAGGGAGACTGCGCTTCGGTAGAATGATTGCGGCTGTGGAATAGAACTGTAAACAGAAGGCGCGCTGCGCTCAAGTGGCGCCCGTTTCCAAACAGCGGCATACAAAGCTTACCGGGGAGAGGTAGAACGTTGAAAGATTTTGTTGGCGATTGGAAGACGATGACGGCGGTGGCTGGGGGAGGAATCGCTGCAATCGCGATGATCTTGTATGCGTTCGTGCGCCCTAAGGTCGACCCGCAGGAATCGGAACGGAAGCGGCGGCTGCACCTGAATCACATTGGCCGGATTGCCGAGGGCCAAGTAGTGGAGTTGGCGGAACATCCGCCCGAACCTGCGGAATTGAAGCGCGGGCTGCTGGGAAGCAAGGCGCAACCGCTGGCAGACATGCGGCCACGGCATCTGGTGTCTTATAGCTACGCGATATCCGGCGTGACGTATCAAACGGCGCAGGATATTACCGGGCTGGAGAGCCAAGTGCGTTTTGAGAGGCTGGTAGCGGGACAACCGGCGAGCGTGAAGTATGATCCGTCAAATCCCAGCGATTCGATATTGGTAGCAGACGACTGGTCTGGCCTTCGCTAGAAGGCCGCTGAAGAACCCCGCCTGAAGGCTGGCGAATGCTGGCCCACTCCAACTGAATGCGTTATGCTTGGCTGAAAACGCAGTAGATGCGTGTTTCGGTTAAGAAGTAGTGCGCTGGCATGAAACAATTCCTGGCGTCCATTCTAACGACGATCATGATTGTGGCGATGACGTTGAGCGCCATGGCAATCCTGGTGCGTGCAACACTGTATGTGACGGCGATTCAATCGCCAGTGGAACGTGCTGGCGCGATCGCTGCAGAGGTAGTGCTGGGTGTGGTGCTGTTGTTAGGTACGGTATGGCTGGCAACGCATCTGGCTGTGCTGATTTTTGCGCCAAAGGATGAACCAACCAACGGAGGCCCGCTTGGCTGAGAAGAGTAATGTGACGTGGCAGTCTTCGGCCAAGGCCGATCGTGTGGAACAATTGCGCAAGATGTCTGCGGAAGCGGAAGCCGGCGGTGGTGCGGAGCGAAGAGAACGAGAGCACAAGGCGGGAAAACTCTCGGCTCGCGAGCGGATCGATTTGCTGCTGGATGAAGGAACGTTCGAGGAGTTGGACAAGTTTGTGCGGCATCGCTGCGTGGATTTTGGTTCGGAAGAGATGCGGCCGGCCGGGGACGGATTCGTCACCGGCTTTGGGCGGATCGATGGGCGACTGGTGTATGTGTTCGCGCAAGACTTCACGGTTTTTGGCGGGTCGCTCTCGGAAACCAACGCGCTGAAGATTTGCAAAATTATGGATTTGGCGATGCGCAATGGCGCGCCGATGATTGGGCTGAACGATTCGGGAGGAGCACGGATCCAGGAGGGAGTGGCGTCTTTAGCCGGGTACGCGGATATTTTTCTGCGCAACACGCTGGCCAGTGGAGTGATTCCGCAATTGAGCGCGATTATGGGGCCGTGCGCCGGGGGAGCGGTCTATTCACCGGCGATTACCGACTTTATTTTCATGACGCAGGAAACGTCGTACATGTTCGTGACCGGGCCGGATGTGATCAAGACGGTGACGCACGAAGAAGTGAGCAAGCAGGAGTTGGGCGGGGCGATGACGCACAACGCCACGAGTGGCGTGGCTCATTTTATTTCGCGGGATGATGGCGATTGCTGCGCGATGCTGCGGGAGTTGTTCAGCTTTTTGCCGTCGAACAATATGGAAGATCCGCCGCGGGTGGTGACGCACGATCCGTCCGATCGGCGGGAAGAATCGCTGAACAATATTGTTCCGGAAGATCCGCAGAAGCCGTACGACATTAAAGATGTGATTCACCTGGTGGTGGATGACAACTACTTCTTCGAGGTGCATGAACACTTTGCGAAAAATATTGTGGTGGGATTCGCGCGGCTGGATGGGCGGCCCGTAGGAATCGTGGCGAATCAACCGGCGTTTCTGGCGGGGACGCTGGACATCAATGCGTCGGTGAAGGGCGCCCGCTTTGTGCGATTTTGCGACGCGTTCAACATTCCACTGATTACGTTTGAAGATGTGCCAGGATTTCTGCCGGGAACGCAGCAGGAATATGGCGGCATCATCAAGCATGGGGCGAAGCTGCTGTTTGCGTTTGCAGAAGCGACGGTGCCGAAGATTACGGTAATTACGCGCAAGGCGTACGGCGGGGCTTATTGCGTGATGGCGTCTAAGCATATTCGCACCGATGCGAATTTCGCGTGGCCTACGGCGGAGATTGCGGTGATGGGGCCGGAAGGCGCGGTGGATATCGTGTACAAGCGCGAACTGAGCAATGCACCAGAGGCGGAGCGGGCCAAGCTGAGGAAAGAAAAAGTGGCGGAGTTCCGTGACCGATTTGCGAACCCGTTTGTGGCGGCGGAACGAGGTTATTTGGATTCGGTGATCGAACCTGCGAAAACGCGGGAGCGGATTATCACTTCCCTGCGGGCGCTTGAAAATAAGCGGGACGTAAATCCCAAGAAGAAGCACGGCAACATTCCACTTTAGCGGTTTGGTGCGTTCCGAACGCCTGATTGAGCACTCGATTGTGGAGCGCCCGATTAGACACTTCACCGGATTCCACGCGCAGACGCTTTCCGAGCGCATGTTAAACTCCTGCTGACTACAACCTCTATGTTCAAGAAAATCCTGATTGCCAATCGTGGCGAGATTGCTGTGCGTATCGAGCGCGCGTGCCACGAATTGGGAATAATGACGGTCGCAGTGTTCAGCGACGTGGATCGCAATTCGCTGCACGTGCGTCTGGCGAATGAGGCGTATCCAATCGGACCTGCTCCCTCTCGCGAAAGCTACCTGCGCATCGACAAGATCATGGACGTGGCGCGGCGAGCGGGCTGCGACGCAATTCATCCCGGCTACGGATTTCTTGCGGAGAATGCGGAGTTGCCGCGCGCGTGTGCGGACGCGGGAATTACGTTCATCGGGCCATCGGTCGAGGCAATGGAGGCGATGGGTTCGAAGACCGCAGGCAAGCAACTGGCGAGGCGGGCAGATGTACCGACGGTGCCGGGAACGGATACGGCGCTGGAGAATCCGGAAGAAGTGCAGGCACTGGCGCGAAGCATGGGCTATCCGGTGGTTTTGAAGGCGGTCGCGGGCGGCGGAGGAAAAGGAATGCGAGTGGTGGCGAACGATGCGGCGTTTACCGCGGCTTGGCGGGATGCATCGTCGGAAGCGCTAAACGCATTCGGTGATGCGCGCGTGTTCCTGGAGAAGTATCTGGTGGCGCCGCGGCACATTGAGATTCAGATTTTTGCGGATGCGCATGGCAGGGTTGTGTCTCTGGGCGAACGGGAATGTTCCGTGCAGCGTCGTCATCAAAAAGTGGTGGAGGAAGCGCCTTCACCGGTGGTCACGCCGGACCTGCGCAGAAAGATGGGCGACGCAGCAGTGCGGCTAGCGCGCGCTGGCGGATATGTGAACGCGGGCACGGTGGAGTTTCTGGTCGATGCGCAGCTAAACTTTTATTTTTTGGAAGTGAACACACGTTTGCAGGTGGAACATCCGGTGACGGAGCAGGTCACCGGGCTGGATCTGGTGAAACTGCAGATCGCCATTGCCGCGGGGCACCGGTTGCCGTTTGCGTGGGAGACGATTACGCCGCGCGGACATGCGATGGAAGTGCGGTTGTATGCGGAAGATCCGGATAACAACTTCTTTCCCTGCCCGGGGAAGATCGTGGCGCGGCATGCACCAACAGGCCCTGGGATTCGGCTGGACGAAGGCGTGTACGAGGGTTGGACGGTTCCGATGGAATACGATCCGTTGCTCAGCAAGCTGATCGCCTGGGGAAACAGCCGCGAGGAAACGATTGCACGGCTGCGGCGGGCGCTGGATGAATACACGATTACGGGAATACGGACGAATGTAAGTCTGTTCCGGCGAATTTTAACCGAGCCGGAATTTTTGCGGTCGGAGATTCACACCAAGTGGCTGGACGATTTACTGGCGAGGCCGCGTCCGGCGCCAACATCGCCGGAATCAGGGATCGAGGAAGCGTCGGCCATTGCGGCAGCGTTCTGGGGAGCGACACAAACTAGGAATAGTGCAGAAAGCGGGCCACAAACGACCGCTTCTCGCTGGAAATTGGAAGGTCGACGGGAACAACTGGATCGCACGCCATGAAATTCGAAGTTCATTTGACGGGAACGGTTGGGACGAAGACGCACGTTGTGGACTTCGAGGAACACGAGAATGGTCACCGCGTCACGCTGGATGGGAAACTGATTGATGCGGACGTGGTGCAGGTGGCGGCAAATACGATTTCGATCCTGCTGGATGGGAAGTCGTATGAGATTCATGTCACGCCGATGATCGATGGGAAGCTAAAGGTTCAGACCGGGCCGGAGGAGTTCACGGCGGAGGTTCAGGATCCACGCGCGTGGCGAGGGCGCAAGCATGGAGCGCAGGAAGCGCAGGGACGGCAGCAGGTAATGTCGCCGATGCCGGGCAAAGTGATTCGACTGCTGGTGAATGTGGGAGACGAAGTGGAAGCTGGGCAAGGGCTGGTGGTGGTGGAAGCGATGAAGATGCAGAACGAGATACGTTCGCCGAAAAAGGGAAAAGTGGAACGTATGTTGGTGAGTGAAGGGCAAAACGTGAATGCCGGGGAAGCTCTGGCCTGGGTGGAATAGAGATTAAGCCACGGACAGCGGACGCCGTTCGCCGTCGCAGACCATAAATCAAATTGCAAGGAAAAGGCGCCTGCTACTGAGTGACTGCCGGTGATGGCGCTGGCTTGGTACTAGGAATGGTGGACTTCGCCGCGTCGGGAAGCTTTCCCGCCGTTTCGACAACTTGCTGCGCGAGATAATTGGTTACATGCGCTTCGTCGCGAGCAACGGCGAGATAGGCATTGCGCAAAAGCTGTTCTTTTCGGTTACGCAACGTGTCACGAATGGTCTGCTGCACTTGCGGGTCGTTGACTCCACGAAGGCCGGCTGCTTCCCGGGCGACAAGTTTCAAGATGCGAATGCTATCGCGGAGTTGCACCGGCTGGCTCACTTGGCCGGGCTTCAGCGACAACACCGCTTTCTTGAGCATCGGGTCGGTCTGTGCGGCGTTCAAAGAAGATTCTGGAATATAGCCAAGATCGCCACCGGAGGCCGCAGTATTCGGGTCTTCCGAGTAATCCATAGCCAACTGGGCAAAATCGGCGCCACTGTTCAGCTTGTCCATAAGCATCTTGGCTTTGCGCTGAGCTTCCGCTTCGTTGGTGGCGTCGTCATTCTTGCGGTTGCGAACTTGCGGCTCTTTGCGAGGCGTGATGACGATCTGGGAAATGCGGAATTGTGCTTCAGCGACATTAAACTGGTTGCGGTTGGTGTTGTAAAAATCGGCGACGTCCTGATCGGAGATGCTGACCTTGGCGGCCACTTCGCGATTCAATAGCTTCTGAATGGATAACTGGCGGCGGATATCGCGCTTTAGATCGTCGACCACCATGCCGCGAGCCTTAAGCTGCTTTTGGAATTCTTCTTCGGTGAAGGGGCTCTTGAGCTCGGTGAACTTGTCTTCGACTTCGCCGTCGCTGGCTTCAAGATTCAGCTTCTTGGCACGCTCGAGGAGAATTTCGTTGTTGATGAGCTGCTCGACAACGTTGAGCTTAAGCGACAGAGCCTCTTCCTGAGACGGCTCCTGGGATTCGGGATTGGCCTGAGCTTGAGAGTGGTAATACTTTTCGACTTCGTCACGCTTGATTTCCGTGCCGTTGACCACTGCCCACACGTCGGCAGCATGGCGTTCCTGCTGCTTGCAACCGGCGAGAAGGCCGAGGAACAAAGCAGCGAGCGGAAATAGGCTAACGGTGCGGCGAAGGCCGCTATAGCTTCGTGTTTTAATCAGGGGACGATGAGGAAAATTCAAGGTTTTCGCTCAGGCAGCCTTTTTTACACGACCAAGCCGAATACAAGCCGTGCAAACACGAACCTGTTTGCGAGCGCCATTGACCACTGCGCGGACGTTCTTCAGATTGGGATTCCAGCGACGCCGCCGGGTATTATTCGCGTGGCTGACCACGTTTCCATAGTGCGGGCCCTTGCCGCAAATTGAACACTTCAATGCCATGACTTCACACTTCCTGCGATTCAAAGGATAGAAAACAGAAGCCTTAATATTAGCAGAAGAGACGCGAAACGC
>DASXBH010000198.1:0-3812 GCA_036491775.1 Candidatus Acidiferrum sp. | reverse complement strand
GCATCAAAAAGCCGGTCAAAGGCCAACCACCTTGCCCGCTGATCGCGCTGATCGCCGACTGGTAACGCGAATCCACATCAGGCCGCTCATCGCGATCAACTTTCACCGCAACGAAATGCTCGTTAATAATTTTCGCGATCTCCGGATTCTCGTAGCTTTCGCGGTCGATCACGTGGCACCAGTGGCACCACACCGCGCCGATGTCGAGGAGAATCGGCTTGTCTTCACTCTGGGCGCGCGAGAATGCTCCTTCGCCCCATTCGTGCCAATCGATGGGCTGATGCGCCGCGGAACGCAAATAGGGACTAGCAGAATCCTTCAATCTGTTTTCACTCATAGGTTCGTATTGCTCCCGTGGTTCTTGGTTTCGGCAGAATTATTGTTGTTGATCTTCGGTGTGAAGCGTCACGCGAGGCGGGAACAGTGCCGGCGTCGTAATTCAACCGCTATTGCAACTTATCTCCTGGGCCCAAATCGCGTGGATCGAGCGGTTTTCGCCCTGCGAAGCCCTCATCCTGCCGGTGGTAATAACGAATCCGGTCTTCGCCCAGTTTCCAGCACAAATAGACTTCCTGATTGTCGATGATTGCGGGAAAATCCAGCAGACCGATATCTAGATCCTTAATCAAGCATCCCGTAGACAGGATCTTTTCCAGATTCGATTTCATCACCTCTGCCAAGCTTTGATACTCCATCCGCTTTTCCGCCAACTTGGCGTAGGGCACCAGCACTCCGCCCATCATCATGATGCGGGTCGAAACGGCCGCCAGGTCCTGCTCCAGCACCGATAATTTTTTCCGTGCACCAATCGCTTCAATCAGGAATGGTTCCAGTTCGCGACGAGCCCGTTCCGCCTCGGTGAGCGTGAACAACCGTTGCGGCTGTTCTGGAGTCTCGTCTCGGTCTTCGTCGTGATCTGCCATGCGATCTCCGTCGCCTGCCGTCGGATGTTTCGTACGCTCGCACACTTCGCCTTGCGCACAAGTCTTAGATGAATTCTGGCTGGTTTTGGTGCGTTTTACTAGCGCAACGAGGCGAATGGGGGCGACACGATTCTGTCGCAGCTTACCCGCCTATAAACACCATAGTACGGGACGGCGGCACGAAGCCGGGCTCGTTGATTCGGTGCCCTTCTTCTTTTTCCATCACTACCGACTTGATCCACTCCACAAGCTCATCATCGCTGGCTTTGGCGCGCAATAAACTCCGCAAATCGCGATCTTCTTTGCTGAACAAGCAGGTGCGTAGCTTGCCATCCGCCGTCAGCCGAATGCGCGAACACGCCCCGCAGAACGCCTGCGTGACCGGAGCGATCAAGCCAATCTCTCCTGGCGCTCCATCCGCAAAGCGATATTTGCGGGCCGTCTCGCTTTTCTCGTGCGGTACTTGCTCCAGCGGCCATTGCGCATGGATGCGCCGGAAAACTTCCGCTGCGGGCACCATCAAATCGCGCGACCAGTGCCGGTCGGCATCCAGCGGCATGAATTCGATGAAACGCATAATCACGCCGCGGTCTCTGGCGAAGGCTGCGAACGCTTCCACCTCATCCTCGTTGAATCCGCGCACCAGCACCGCATTCACTTTCGCTGGCGCCAGTCGGGTCTTCTGCACCGTATCGATGCCACGCATCACCGAATCGTAGGTGCGCGTGCGGGTGATTCTCTGAAATTTGATGGGATCCAACGAATCCAGGCTGATGTTGATGCGGTGCAGGCCTGCCGCCATTAATTTGTCGCAGCGTTCCGCGAGCAGGTGACCATTGGTGGTCATCGACAAATCTTGCACACCTATTTCTGTAAGCCGCTCGATGAAGTCCTCGAGTCCTTCGCGCACCAGCGGCTCGCCGCCAGTAATACGCACCTTCTTGATGCCCAGCCCAACGAAAATGCGTGCGAGCCGCTCGAGTTCTCCCCAAGAAAGAATTTCATCATGTGCTCGGTAATTTTCCGGATCAGCCGAGCGGCAATACACGCAGCGAAAATTGCAGCGATCCGTGACAGAAATCCGTAAGTCGGTAATTTGCCTTCCAAATTTGTCGTAAAGGCTCATTTGAAGTCCCAAAAATAAAAACCCGATTCGCACACTGGAATCGGGCTCACTTCGAAAATGCGCACATTTTCGAAGACGGGCTCCTTTCCAAGCACGGGAGGCCCGAGCGTTTCCGCTTGAACCCTCGGCAGCCTCCAAGGCTGCCTCGTCCCACCGCCCTAGGATGTCTCTCCTTTAGGCCGGCGGAATCGGAGTTTACCCACTTAGACTACGCCCCTTCGTAGAACGATGCAATTCAGGCTTCTTCGCGGCGCTCTGCACCCCGTTCCCACTCGCGACTGTGATACAGTTTGCTAAAACCATGCGAATCTTCATCTTGGGTGCAGGGGCCACCGGTTCCCTCCTCGCGCAGCTCCTCGAACGCCAAGGCCATATCGTATGGTGCGGTGACCGCGACCCTGTTCGCGCCCGCCGTTTTCTGGGCAAGAAATCGATCATTCCCGTAACTAAGGTGAACGCCCGCAACCTGCACGGTATTGTGCGCGCCGCCCGCGATTGCCAGTTGATCGTCAACGCGTCCGCGTCCGTCTTTAATAAAATCGTTCTGCGCGCCGCGTTGCGACTGCGTGCACATTATGTCGATCTCAGCTCGCACCTCACCCACAATCCTTTCAAGCCTGAACAATTTGCCTACGACAAGAAATTCCAGGAAAAGCGCCGAACCGCGCTGATTAATACCGGCGCCGCACCTGGTCTAACCAACCTGCTGGTCAAGCGAGCCGCCGACCAGCTTGACGAAGTTCTCTCCGTGCAGATTCGCTTGTACGAAAGCAGCGAAAGTGACGACCCCATTTCGCAATGGTCGCCGGAAGTTTCCTACGACGAGGCAATCTCCAATCCGCGGATCTACCGTAACAAGACGTTTTCTCTTGCCAAGCGTTTCTCGGAGCTTGAGAAGTTTCGCTTTCCCGATCCTATCGGCCCGGCCAACGTGGTGCTCGCGGCTCAGGATGAAGTCACTACTCTACCTCGCTTCATTCCCATGCAATCGCTCGATGTAAAAATTGGGGGCAACGAGTTTGACCGGCTACGACGTTGGCATAAGCAGGGAAAATTGTCGCGTTCGCGTGGTATGGAGCGCGGGCGCTTTCCCGAAACATCGTCTCCGCGAAAAATTGCGGCACTCATCCGGCGAGGTATTTTGCAGAATGCGCGCTTTGCTGCTTCGGTGCTGGTGCGCGGGGTGATTCACTCAAAAAAAGGGGATGACGAGCATTTATTGATTCGCAGTGACGCCATGTTTCCCACTCTTTACCAGATTCGCCGCCAGGGACGGTATGTCACACCGGTCGCCTATGCCACGTCGCACGTTGCCGAACTTTTCATTAAGAACTTTTCGCAGGGAATTTACGGAGTATTTGCCCCTGAGGTGCTCCCTGAAGAAACCCGCCGCGCGATTCTCGCGGGACTCCGTAAACATGGAGTGAAACTCACTCACAAGATTATGAGGATCAAGCCGGACGAAGGCCTGGACGAAGAGCTCTAAATTCGCGAGTTCTAACGATTGTTAGAGCAAATTGCCGGTGTTCGGGAGCGTCCTTTTTATTCCGAGTTAACGGCCACGCCAAGGATAAGCGCAGCCGTCCTTCTTACCGCGGCGAAGAACGAGAGGCCGGCAACGGATGACGTCACCATGCCCACAAAGACTACCTGCATTGTAGTCGAAATCCCGCAGCAAGAGGCGAAGTTTTAGCAGCAGCGATTCGGACGCGAGTATTTGCGGTTCAGTTGCTCGACGTAGAATTGCTCGCGGGTAAGTAAAC
>DASXBH010000197.1:0-13427 GCA_036491775.1 Candidatus Acidiferrum sp. | reverse complement strand
ATGTTCTCCATCACTACTGCACTTGCTGTTTTGGTTGTATCCGTCACCGACGTCGCCGTAATCGTAACCAGTCCTCCCGCAGGCGTTGCTGCAGGCGCGGTGTACACCGTCGCCGCCCCACTCGCTGTTGGCGACAAGCTGAACGAACCGCACGTTCCCGCGGGCACGCAGCTCCACGTCACCATGCCCCCCGCATCATTTGTTGTAGTAGCCGCCACCGAAGCCGTCAGGCCGGTCTGCAGTGTTACCGGCGGTGCGGTCGTTATCGTGATTCCCACCGGCGGCGGCGTAATCGTCACCGTCTCATTCGCCGTCTTGGTGTTGTCCGTAACCGAAGTAGCCGTAATCGTCACGCTGTTGCCTACCGGGATCGTCGCCGGTGCCGTGTATAAGGTCGCTGCCCCGCTCGCTGTTGGCGCCACACTGAATGTCCCGCAAGCCGCTGCAGGCGTGCAGCTCCAATTCACCGAAAGATTGGCCGGATCATTCGCCGTCGTCGCCGCGATCGACACCGCGGTGCTTATCGGCAAAGAGCTTGGCGCAGGAGTGGTAATCGTTATTGATGGCGCGGGTATGGTCACCGAGCCGTTCGCGGTCTTGGTATTGTCGGTTACCGACGCGGCCGTGATGGTCACGCTTCCGCCGGTAGGCACCGCCGCCGGCGCGGTATAAACCGTCATCGACCCGCTCGCCGTCGATGGGGGATCAAACGTGCCGCACGCCAACGATGGTGTGCAACTCCAGTTCACACCCTTGCTCGCCGTATCGTTCGACACCATGGCCGCCATGTTTGCCGTAACGCCCAGCAGCAACGTCGTAGGTGGCGCCGTCGCAAAAGTCACCGCGATCGATTGCGGCTGTGTTCCGCCCCCGCCACCAGACGAGGAACCTCCACCACCACATCCGGCAGCCACCACTGAAATTCCAAGCGTAACGAGGAGGAGCGGGTTCCTCATGGCGATTCCCCTTATGCGCGTGCGCGATTTTTGGCCCGGTTTTAGCTCTCCCTACGATACCCACTCGCTTTGCTTTTCCATCGCCTCTCTTCGCCCCAATTTCCAAAAGCATCACAGTCCCCAAGTACAGCCCACCTGTTCACATGGCCAGCCCCCCCCGCGCACATCTCGTTCCGCGCCCCGCGTACCGCAGCCATGGCCGTGCTCTGGTCTCCACCGTCCTCCCGCAAAAAAAATAGGGAGCGTCAGCCGCTCCCTATTCCGATAATTCTCTTACCTGATCCCCTAGCTGTTCTCGTCCTTCGTCCACACCGTCTTCTGCTGATTCTTAAATCGAATCACGCTGCCCTTCGCCTTTCCCGGCTCCAAATAAAACGACACTACATTTCGTGTACCATCCACGTTGTACTCAAACGTGTACAAAGTCCGCGCTCCATCTTGCACCTTCTGAATCTTCTCGATCGTTCCTGTCGATACCGTTCCTTCGCCTGTCGTGAAGCTGATGCTCACCGGACTGATCTCCAGCGTCCGATCCGCGTACATCGCATCCGTCGTGCGCCATTCTCCAATCAGCGCATCGGGCACGTCGCGGTTTGGCGGTTTCCAGGTGAACAGCACCACCAACACAATCACCGCCACAATTGCGGCTGTCACTTTCCCGCGCTTGCTCTTTTTGATCTGTTCGCTCATTGCGTCTTTCCCTTCACACTCGCGTTGGCTCGCAATACCCGAAAACCCGATTCTCAACTCATTCGCGCCAGGCTCTCTTCAGCTTTCGCGGTTCGCTCTTGTTCCATCAAGTTTCGAAAAATGTCCAACACTTCTGGATCAAATTGCTTTCCACGGCCGTCTTCGAGAATCTCCATTACCTTCTCTACAGGCAACCCCGCGCGATACGGCCGCTCCGAAATCAATGCATCAAAACAGTCTGCGACTGCGAAAATTCGGGCGTGCAGCGTGATGTCCTTCGCGGTCAAGCCGTTTGGATATCCTCCGCCATTCACCCACTCGTGATGCTGTGCCACGATCGACATTGATTCCGCCAACCCCGAAATTGGCTGCAGGATTCTCACGCCCGTGTTTACGTGCTCTCGCATTATCCGCATCTCTTCACTCGTCAATTTTCCCGGCTTATCCAAAATCTCCGCAGGCGTTCCGATTTTCCCAATGTCATGCACCAGCCCGCCGCGCCGCATAATGTGCAATTCTCGCGCTGGCAGTCCCATCGCTTGCGCAATCTTGACGGCACCATCCGTCACTCGTTCCGAGTGACCTAACGTCCATGGCGATTTTGCATCGATTGCGCGCGCCAGCGCCGTCAGTGTGCTCCACTGCACTTCTTCCACCTCGGCCAACAGCTGTGAGTTCGCGAATCCCACCGCGATCTGATCCGCCAGGTGCCGTGCTTGTCGCTTCTCCTCTTCACTCCACACCGCCGCACTGTCGCCGTGTCCCAACACGAAAATTGCCGATGTACCCTTCTCCGCCAAAACCGGCACAACCAGAAAGCGCCTCATCCCTTTCGCATACAACGGCCGCAAATAAATCGCCTTCGCCTCATCACCGTCCACCACCGCGACCTCACGCCTGCCCCACAATGCTGCCGCTTCCTCGGCGGTTATTTCGATTGTCTGTGTTTCCTTCGGAGTTTCCGACCCGGCACCATAAATCTGGCTGATCATCAGTGGACTGGATTTCTTGTCAAACAGATTCACCGACACCAGATCATTGGGAATTAACTCCCGCATCCGCGAACATACGATTCCCACAATCCGGTTCATGTCCCAGGCCGATAAAATTGCCCGGTCCACCTCGTTCACTAGTTGTTGCGCCTTAATCTGTTTCTCGATTCGTCCTGCCATCGAGTTAAACGACCCCGCCAGTTCTTCAAACTCGTCGCCGCTCTTTATCGCCACCCGTGTTTTGAAGTTACCTGCCGAAATGCCGCGAGTGCCTTCCTTCAGCTTTGCCAATGGCACCAGGTTGCGCCTGATCTGCACCAGGCTCAGCAACAACACCACCCATACTGACAGCAGGAAAACCAGAATGAAGCTGAACCGGAACCGCAGCAGCGGCGCTACCATATCCGGCTTTCCCTCGCTGCTGATTACCGTCCAGTGCGATACTCCAAACGAAGTTCGCAACGGCAGATTCCAGTAACTCGCCAGATTTTCTTTCCCGTTCCTCGTCCACTCAAATTCTCCAGAAAACTTGTCTGTCGCCGCTCCCGGGAAATGCTCGGGTCCCTCACTCGAGCAAAACAGCTTCGCTCCCAACCCGTCGAGCACGCACACGGTCATTGGATGCAGCAGCGTTTCTGGATCCCACAAAAATTTGCTGCGAATTTCACCCACGATAATTCCTGCGTTGGCGTCCTCCGCATTCACCGCTTCACTCAGCAAGATGCACGGTTCATCGCCGCACTGAACCGTCGATAGCACGCTCATCCCTGATTTCAAGATTCTTTGCTGTTCTGCTGTGTAGGTAACAGCTTCGGTCTTCCCAAGAATTGCCCGCCACTCTCCATTTGGCCGTACAACTTCTATTCCCGTAAATCTCTGTTCTAGTCCGTTGCGGTTTTCTTTCTCCGCTTCTGAGGATCCCGTCACGCTCGTCGCCGTTCCAGCGCGTGCCTTCACCGCCTCCAGCCGCAGGTTCGCTTCCAGGAAGCTCAGCCGCTCGTAGATGCTCATCGCTTCTTCCCGGCTCGCGCGCCGCAATTCCCGCAGACTTTGTTCCCGAAGTTGCCCGGTCACGTCGCGCAGCGAAATTACCGCCAGCACCGTGATTGGAATCAACGCACACAACACGAACAGCCAGAAAATTCGCCGGGCTAGTTTGCTGTGCAGAAATGTTTTTTCGATTTTCATTGCTAGCCATCAGAAATCCGCGGCTACTCCCACGTAACTTCCATCGCTTGCGCGGATGATGTCGTCCTGGCTAGGCGCGGCGGTAATCGGAGACGCGGTCTTTCCATCCGGCCCATCACTGTACAAGTCGTAATCCGTATTGAGCGGCACCAGAAACCGGTCCTTGCGCGCCTTTCCATTCCCCTTCATCGTGGAGTGGTTCAAGTACTCGTACGGGTTTTTCCATGGATCAACGTACGAGGCCAGGCCCAGTTGCGATAGGTCATCTGGCAGTACTCCATAAATGGATTGATACAGTGCAATCTCTTCTTCGATATCGGTTACGTCCGCTACCGCCCTCGCCGTCTTTGCCAATTGAATGGCCGACACCAGATTGGGCACCGCCAGTGCTGCGATCGTCATGATGATCGCCACCGTTATCGTCAACTCAATCAGCGTGAACCCGCGTTCCCGCGACATTTTCCTTTTGCGATCTTGCATACGTTCAGCGCGCTAGCGTTGAGTCTCCTCACCCAGTACTTGAGGCCGGTTGTTTGAGCGTAAGCATTGCAAATCGGCTGATCCGCAGTAGCAGCTACGTAACCGGCCTTCTGCTTACTACGTGATTAGTCTGCACGATTGCTAAACCGGGCCCTGAGAGGGAAGTCTACTACCCAAGATTTTCTCTGACGTTCGTGTTCGAGACCATAGCCTGTGCCCACTAGAAACGTAGTACTTACGTACTTGACGTTTACTTTTACGCTTCAACGTCACCGCACCTCTTCACCACACTTCCACCACTCGCGTCACGTCTGCCGCCACCCGTAGCACAGCCATTCCTGGATGTGCCATCACTGGCTGTGCTCCAGCCTCATTACTTTCGAGTTGAATTTTTCATACCGCCTCGATGTCCGGAGAAATCCGTTTTCAAAGCCGTTTACGCGTTCCCCATCGCTTGACGTCATCCCATTCCCAGCGACAGAATGCTCCACGCTCGCTTCGCCATTTTTTCAACTCTGGGAGTTGCTATGTCCTCAACAAGAGCCTTCGCTTTCAGAATTCTTCCTATCGCTTTTCTCTTTGGCGCTTGTTGCCTCCCCGCTCCTGCACAGGACCAAACCGCGCAACTCCTGCAACTTTTGTCCGAAGCTCCCGGCGCTCCCGGCTTCGAAGAGCCGGTCCGCAAAATTATGGTTGAACGTATGACCCCGCTTGCCGACCACATCTCCTACGATGGTCTCGGCTCCGTCATCGCCGCACAAGGCAACAGCGGCCCGCGCATTATGCTCGACGCCCACATGGACGAACTGGGCGCCATCGTTCGTCGCGTCACTCCCGACGGCTACATCACCATGCAGATGCTGGGCGGATGGCTCGACGAAGCTCTGGTCGGTCAGCGCTGGGTCATCTTCGGCTCCAAAGGTCCGGTCCACGCCGTCTCTAACCTTCGCGATGCCCATCTCGTTGCTTCCGACGAACGCGCCAAGCTCCTCAACACCCGCGACCTTATCTATCTCGATCTCGGCGCAAAAAATTCCGACGAAGTCGCCGACCTGGGCGTTCAGGCCGGCGATCCCATCGTTCCCGATTCCCCATTCGCCATTCTCAACGGCACCAAAAATTATTTAGGCAAAGCGTGGGACGACCGCGCCGGATGCGCCATCCTTCTCGACGTCATGAGCCGCTTCGCTCACAATCCTCACTCCAATCAGCTTTTCTACGCTGCCACCGTTCAGGAAGAGATCGGCCTGCGCGGCGCCCACACATCTGCCGAAGAAATCAAGCCAGACGTCGCCATTGCTCTCGAGGCGGGCGTCACCCGCGATATTCCCGGCACCAAGCTGGATGAAGCCCAGGAAGTTCTGGGCGCGGGTCCTGGTATTTTTCTCTACAACACCAGCGAACTCCCCAACCACAAATTCGTCGCACTCGTTCGCCAGACCGCCCGCGAAAAATCCATTCCTATACAAGACGAACTGATCGTCATCTACGGCGACGATGCCGCCGAAATCCAGAAAAGTAATGGCGGCGTTCCCACCATCACGATCGTCGTGCCCACCCGCTACACTCACGGTCACAATGGCATCATCAATCGCGCCGACTACGATCGCACCGTCGATCTCGTTGCCGCCCTCATTCAACGTCTCGATGCCGCCGCCGTCGCCCGCCTCCGCGACTTTTCCCCGGCTCCTTAGCCGGCCTGGTCGCCGACGCCACGAATCGAACTCCATCTCGGTGCCCGCCGCGATTCACTTTTTCTCCGCAGCGCCATACTATCTTTCTCTCTACTCATTACTCTCGACTCCGAAGGAGCACACCAGTGGCTGATCGCCTAGACGACTTCCAGAAATTCCGCGCTGACCTGAATGAAGAAATCCTCAACTGCGGCCACCTCGGCATCAAGCGATTCTTCGCCCTGGACCACCAGACTTACGAACCCGGTGCCCTCGACACTAAAACCAAGGAACTCCTCGGCCTCGTCGCCTCCACCGTCCTCCGCTGCGACGACTGCATCACCTACCACATCGTTCAGTGCGCCCAGGCTGGCTGGACCCGCCCCCAGGTCATCGACGCCCTCAACGTCGCCCTGGTCGTGGGCGGCTCCATTACCATCCCCCATGTTCGTCGGGCATTCGCCACAATGAGAGACGTCCCAGGCTTGCTTCCCTGATGTACAATAGTGGCCATCAGTACAGCCACATGAGCGCTACCCCTACAGCCATCGCCACTGCCGACGGCACCTTCTACCACCGCCTCAAGGCGTTTACAGGTGCGGGCCTCTTTCTCCTTTTTCAGCGCTTTCCAAAACTTCTTCAGCTTCACCGTAACGAACAAGCCTGGGGCGCTCTACGCATCGCCCTCGGCATCTTTGGCGCCGCTCTCGTTGTTCTCCCCCTTAGCCTCTGGAGCGGCTATATCACCGCCATTTTCGGCCTGGCCATGTTCCTTCTTTCCATTCTTCTCCCTCCCGCTGAGACGGAATCTGATACGGACCGCAAAGCTCATGAACTCGGCGCCTCCACCGTCGTTAGTGGCGGCGACTACCAACCAGGCAATGCTCCATCCGCGGAAGTTCGCCTGTTCATTTCGCCCACCCATATCTGGGCTCTTGACCGGCACTTCAAACCTTTGGTCGTTATTCCTGCGCTCGAGATCTCTTCCCTCATGGTCTTGCCGGTCGAAGACCGCTGGCTCGTTCACATTCGCTGGGCCGACCATATTGCCGAATTTTCCTACGACGGTTTTTTTGCCGAACGCTTCGCACGCCTCGCCGATGACTCCATTCGCGCGGCCGTTCCAACCTTGTTTCCACCGGATGTGAAGACCCGCGCCCACGTAGCTCGCGCTTAATGCACCAGCAACAGCGGTAGCAACATAAATTAGAAGATCGATTCTCTAGCGGAAGATGTGTCAAAATAGAGTATGGCTAGAGGGTGGGAGAGCAAAGACGTGGAATCTCAAGTTGAAGAAAAGAAACTCGCGCCGCGAGAGCTACCCCGAGGTCACCGTACCCCGGAACAGATCCGCGTCGACCTGGAACGCAAAGGTTTGGAACTTTCCCGTACCCGCATCGTGAACGACCTGGAAAGCGCTACCAATCCGCACCACCGCAAGTCGCTGGAAGCGGCCTTAGCGTTCCTGGACAAAAAGCTTTCCGAACTTAACTAGCACTCCTACAGAGTTCCACTGTAGCGGCCACCTTCAGGTGGCCATTCCCGTTTGCCTCGCCGAATTCCGAGCATCGCGAGGAATCCGCGACCCCCTCAATCCGTAAACACCACGCCCACCGCGGTCGTCCCCTTCTCCGCGCCTTCCTCAATCCGCACCACATATCCCCGCAGCTTCATCTCCTGCACGCCATCCGCACCCGGCGTTTGCATCGTCACCTGCAACTCCGACTGGATCCGCGGGCTATGCTTCAGCGAAATCAGCGCCCCCTGCAACGACAAGTCTCTCACCACCGTGTCTTCCTCAAACTTTTGTCCCTCCGCCGTTAGCCCGGTCACGTTCGCGCGAAAGTGTGCTTCCCTTCGAAACGTCGTCCGCGAACCCGGCATGTGCGCCTGCACCGGCTCGCCCGCGGCCCCCAGCGTAATCACCATTCCTTCGCTGGCCGCAAACACCGAATCAAATTCTTCCCGTGCCTCACGTAGCAACTCGTCCACCATCCGGTCTGTCGAGTCCGGATCGTGGTGAAACAGCACCAGCGTCTTCGCGCCCACGTCTCGCGCCAGTTTCACCCCTTCGTTCCATGAAGAGTGCCCCCAGCCCTTGCGATTCGTTGCCAACTGCTTGGCCGTAAACTGCGCATCATTAATAAGGATATCCGCGCCTTCCGCCAGCTCCCGCAAACTCTTGTCCAGCTTCGCGTCTCCCGGTTCATTATCCGTTGCATACACCACTACGCCCGCCGGTGTCTCGATCCGGTATCCCAGGCAGCCCTGCGGATGGTTCAACCAGTGCGTCGACACCCGGTTGCTCCCAATCGCGAATTCCTCTCCGCCTTCTACTTCGCGAAACTTGCGTCGCGCGCTCATTGCCGAAAAATCAACGGGGAAATACGGCAGAGCCATCTGCGTTTCAAATACCTGCCGCAGCGAGTCACGTCCCAGAAATTTTGACCGGAAACTGTAAAACTGAAATTGATTTTTCTCATCGTACAGCGGCGAGAAAAATGGCAAGCCCTGTATATGATCCCAATGATAGTGCGTCACCAGAATGTGCGTTTCTTCCGGGTGCCCCGGTTCGCCGCCGCCATTGCCCCAGCGGCTCCCAAGCGTCCTCAGTCCCGTTCCGCAATCCAAAATAATCTGCGAACCATCCGGCGCCACCAGTTCCAGGCACGGCGTATTCCCGCCATAGCGCCACGTCGCCGGATCAACCGTAGGCGTCGATCCGCGCACTCCCCAGAAGCTCAATTTCGCTATCGGATTCGTCATCTTCGCCGGCGCACTTTCCCCCGCACTGCATGAACAGAGACACTTCGCCTCTGTTCCGCGCCTTTCCCGATACTGGCAGTCAATCCACGGAGCGTCAACGCATTCGCTCCTCCCTGTTGTCATACTGCCCAATAACAACCTCTGTTTGCTCCGCTGCACGCTCCATGCAATCCTCGTAGAATATTTCCATGCACGACCATGCGCACGATCACGGTCCGGCCATCAATTGCGTGCCAACCCATGCCCGCGCACATGACCACGACCACAATCACGGCCATGCCGGCCACGCCCACCCCCCTATGCGCCCTTCCGTTCTCGCCTGGGCCATGGTCGCCACTCTCGGCCTCGTCGTCGCGGAAATCTTCGGCGGCATCCTCGGACACTCCGTCGCCCTTCTCAACGACGCCGTCCACAATCTTTCCGATGTTCCCGCTCTGGGCATTTCCTGGCTCGCCATGCGCTGGGCCCAACGTCCCGCCGACACCGAACGCACCTACGGCTATCACCGGGCCGGCACGCTCGCGGCTTTCACCAACGCCCTCGTTCTCGTCGTTTTATCGCTCTGGCTGGGTTACGAAGCGATCGAGCGCCTGCGCTCACCCGTCGCCGTCGTCGAAAGCTGGATGATCTGGACATCCCTCGCCGCCCTGTGCGTCAATGGCGGCATCACGCTTTCCTTGATCAAAGGTCACGCCGATCTTAATCTTCGCAGCATCCTCGTCCACAATTTCGGTGACGCCCTCTCCAACATCGCCATCATCGTCGGCGCTTTCATCATGAAATACACCGGCGCGCACTGGATTGATCCGCTTCTCGGCCTTGCCATCGGCCTGCTGGTCCTGTACTCCTCCATCGGCATCCTTCGCGAGTCCACCCACATCCTTCTCGAAGGCCGCCCTCGCGAAACTCGCGTCGAAGAAGTCGCCCGCGCCATTCTCGCCATCGAACATGTCGCCGAAGTCCACGACATTCACATCTGGTCCCTCGGCGGCAATCACATCGCGCTCAGCTGCCACGCCCGCATTCCCGATATGCACATGGACGAGTGCGAGAAAATCCTCTCCGCCATCAAGCGCCAACTCTCCGCCCAATTCTCCATCGAACACGTCACCGTCCAGCTCGAACGCGCCGGCCTCCCCGCCACCTCCGGCTACGTAATGCCCCAACCCCTCCCCAAATCCTGATCCCTTCCAGTTGATGCAATCAGCATCCTTCGCGCGTCCTGGCAATCCCTAAGACGTCATCCGGGCCGGAGATCCGCGCTTTTTGCGCCTCGCTGTCGAGGGCTCATGGCTACACTTCAAAACTGGCGCCGCCGAAGGAACCGCCTCGTAAGCTGACATTTTCCGCAAACTCCCGTACTGTACCCACACCATGGTCCTCAAGTTCGTTGCCCATAGCCGCCGCGTCCTCAACATCGCTCGCCGTTTCGGTTGGCTTCCAGGCGCCCGTTACACCAACCTCCGCGATATTCGCCGCTGCGAGCGTGTCGGCTTTATCGACATCGAATGGAAGAACTACTCCTTTCATCGCCATCTCGCCGCCGTCAAAGCCACTCGCCCCATCCTTACCGTCGCCATGGACATCCTCGACACTCGTTCTCTCCCGCGCATCCTCGATCAAGCCTTCGAACTCAGCCAATACTGCCAGCACGTGGTCGTCGTCCCCAAACACATCTCGCTCAAAGACCAACTCGACCACCTCATCCCCAAGCAATTTCTTCTCGGCTTCAGCGTCCCTACCAAATACGGTG
The DNA here is from genome assembly GCA_036491775.1 of Candidatus Acidiferrum sp. Taxonomy (GTDB): domain Bacteria; phylum Acidobacteriota; class Terriglobia; order Acidiferrales; family UBA7541; genus Acidiferrum. The sequence continues at coordinate 2,929 of DASXBH010000197.1, read as the reverse complement.
GCACCACCATTCCTCCGCGCTATTTCCGCCGCCCCGTCCATCTTCTCGGCGGACGTCCCGACGTCCAGCGCAAATTAGCCGACACCATGCCCGTCGTAAGTATTGACTGCAATCGTTTTACGTTGGATGCTGCGTTCGGCGACTATTTCGACGGCGACATTTTTCGCCCGCATCCCCGTGGCGGATACGAGAGCTGCCTTCGCGACTCGCTGCGCAATATCAATTTGCTTTGGAAGAACTACACCGGGAACCACAACGGCCATGCTCGACGATAGAAAAGAATTTCTGATCAAAATGTATGATCAGATGTTCAACGACATCAACACCCACATCCTCGTGGTGTGGCAGTCCGTCGGCGTCGTTGTCGGCGCCTTCGCCGTCTTTTCCCTCGTCGAGAAAAATATCATTCCCACCGATTTCGCCTGCTCCCTCATGATTCTGCTCTGCGCCTGGCTTGTCGCTCATCTCTACGACGCGTCTTACTGGTACAACCGCAATCTCGTCATCATCGCTAACATCGAGCGTCAGTTCCTGAGAAAATCCGACCTCTCCGAAGTCCAATATTATTTCGGCAAGCATCGCAGCAAGTCCGCCATGCTCACTCACCTGCGCATTCAGTACGGTCTAGGTGTCGCCATCGCCGGCATGTTCCTCACCTACCATTTCTCTCTCCGCGTTTGGCCCGGCATCGTCGCTCCCGCTTCCCACTTCGAATTCACTCGCAGCCTCCCCTACCTCTTCACCATCGCGGCCATTTTTGGACTTTGGGTTCTCCGCCGCAATCGTATCGCCAGCTATCAGGAATTCCTCCGCAACTCTCCCGGCCTCGACATCAACACCAAAGGCATCGACTACGGCATAGGCCACCCCACCGACCACCGCATCCACCACCCGGACAAATCCTGAAGCCAGTGTAGCCGGCTACGACGAAACATAATCAATCAGCGTCATGAACCCGAAGTCCATGTGCAATTGCTGGTGACAATGGAACAACGTCAGCCCCGGATTATCCGCAACGAAATCCACTTCCGCTTCCTGATATCCGCCCAGCATCACCACATCCTTAAGAATTCCGGCCGTCGCCTTCCCCGCGATCTTCGTCAGCTCAAAACTGTGCCGGTGCAGATGGATCGGATGAATATCGTCGCTGCCATTCCGCATCCGGATCCGGTAACGCTTCCCCTGCTTCACATGAAACGCCGCGGGAATTGCTCCCTGCATCATCGGGTACGCGTCGCCATTGATCGTCCAACGGTTAAATCCATCTTCCGCCGCGTTATCTTTCACGAACGTCATTTCGATCGTTTGGTCTGGCGTCGCCGCAGCGCCTGCATCCGCCTTCGCGAACCGCGTGTAGTCCCACTTGGACGCCGGCGGAGCAATCCACGCCGGCTTTCCGGTTCGTTCCGTGTACTCCACCACAATGCCCATGCCATGCCGCCGGTCATCGTTGTCCAGATCGCCCAGAATCCACACGCCCGGATGGTCCATCTCGACAATCGCCGAAATCCGTTCCGCCGTTCCAAGCCACAACACCGGAACTTTCGCCGGATGCGGCACCGGGTTTCCATCCAGCGCCACCACCTCAAACGAATGCCCCGGCAAAGCCAGGCTGCGTATTTCCGTGGCGCTGCCATTCAACACGTGCAGCAGCACCCGCTCGCCCTGCTTCACCCGAATCGGGTCGCCATGCCCCAGCATTCGTCCATTAATCGTGAACGAGCGATAGCCCACCTCAAATCCGTGTTTCTTGCCCTTCGCCAGCGACGCTTTCATCGCCGCTTCGCCGGAATCTTCCAACTCTTTCACTTTCGCACCGGCCAGAAAATCCTGCGCCATGTCTCCGCCCTGGCTCAGCGTCGGCTCGAATTCCTTCAGCGTCAGAAAAATTTCCCGATCGTATCGCCCGGGATTTTCTTTCGGCTCGATGTATACCGGCCCAACCTCGCCACTGTATTGCCCAGCCGCCAGATTCTCTCCGGCGCGATTGTGCGTGTGATAAAAACGCATCCCTGCCGGATTCGGCGTGAAACTGATAATGCGCTGGCCGTGCGCGGGAATAAACGGCGTGCCTTCTTCCGCCGCCCCGTCCACTTCCGTGCCAACCTTCTGCCCGTGCCAGTGCAGTTGTTCCGGCGTTTCCGTGTCGTTGAAGATCGCCACCGTTACCGGCTCGCCTTCTTTGAACCGCAGCAGCGGCCCCGGAAATTGCCCGTTGTAGGTAACCGTGGAAATAAAACGCTTCGGCGCAATCTCCACCACCGAATCGCGAATATGAATTTTGTATCCGGGAGCAGCCGTTTCCGCTTGTGCAATTCCAGCTGCGCGCAGCAGCGTTTTCCGTTGCGCCAGCATCAGTCCACCTGCAGCAAGCGCCGCTGTTCTCAAAAACTCGCGTCGGGAATTCTCAATCTTTGTCATCGCCGATCTCCCGGCTCACGTCTTCGCTGCCATTGCCAATCCAGAGACCATCTTCCCGCGCCTGCCAAAATTAGAAACAACAGCGAGCACAGCATCGCGAAATCCGTTCGCGCATCGCTCACCATGTACCAGAATCCCTGGTTGGCGCGAAACAATTCCGGAATCTTCGTGCTCACAATCGCCGTGCAAATCACAATCAGCAGAGGAACCGCCGCCAGCCGCGTCAATAGTCCCAAAAGCACCAGCACCCCGCACACAATTTCAAAGAAGCCCACAAAATGCGCAGTGAACGCTGGATGCGCAAAACCAATCTTCGTGAAACGCTCCACACCCATCTTCGGATCGGTAAATTTCAGGATTCCCTGCGTGAAGAAAATCAGCCCCACTGCGATCCGGATAAACACAACTCCGCGCGGACAGTCCGGCGGACTACGCAGCGACTCGAGGAGCGATCTCATCGTTGTCTCGGCAACTTTAGATGCTTTCCAGTTGAGGTTGGCCTCAAGAG
>DASXBH010000196.1:0-5106 GCA_036491775.1 Candidatus Acidiferrum sp. | reverse complement strand
CTGTCTCCCCATCCCGATGTTTCCAGATATTTCCTTCTGTCTATCCGTGCCCTCTTATATACTCGCCCCCACCCTTCTAGGAGGTCCCCTCACATGCGTAAATACCTTGCAGAATTCCTCGGCACCTTCGTTTTGGTTTTCGGAGGAGTCGGCAGCGCCGTCCTCGCCGGCAGTCACATCGGATTTCTTGGCGTAGCCTTCGCCTTCGGCCTCTCCCTCTTAGCCATGGTCTACACCATCGGCCCAATATCCGGCTGCCACATAAATCCCGCCGTCACGCTTGGCGTACTCCTTGCAAGACGCATCGGCTCCAAAGACGCCCTTATGTATGTCGTCGCGCAAATTTTCGGAGCCATCGTGGCCTCTGCCTTGATTCTGCTCATCGCCAGCGGCGCCGACGGTGGCTACAATCTCGCTTCCGGTGGTCTCGGCGCGAACGGCTTCGGCCCCCACTCCCCTGGACATTACTCTCTGATTCCCGCATTCCTCGCCGAAGTCATCCTCACCATGTTCCTGGTCGTCACCGTTTTGGGCGCCACCGATGTGAAAGCGCCCGTCGGCTTTGCAGGCGTCGCCATCGGCCTGGTCTTAACCTTGATTCACCTCGTTGGCATTCCCATTACCAACACGTCCGTGAATCCCGCACGCAGCATCGGACCCGCACTCTTCGTCCAAGGTTGGGCGCTCGAGCAGCTTTGGCTCTTTATCGTCGCGCCTTTGATCGGCGCCGCAATCGCCGCCTTCGCCTACGCCGCCATCCGCCTTCCCGACACCGTCATCACCACGCCACAAGGTGAACGCGCTCTGGCCAGTGAACAAGCCCAACGAGCGCGCTAATAGCGGCCACAGAATAGTGACACCGCGAATGTGCTGGTCCACTTCGACTCTTCAAGCCCGTCGAGTCGGCCTTGTGACGTCGTTCCTTGCCTCCACTTTCCGCCTTCTATAGACTTCCCATGCCACACCATGCTCCTCAGGGGGGAGCGGGTTACCATGCCTGGATTTCTTCAGCGGTTCATGCCGCATGATGGGGATTTCTTCGTTCTCTTCCGTAGACAAGCGGAAAATATCGTTGCTGGTGCCAACACTCTCGCCAGTATGCTCGAGCACTACACCGGTGTCCCCGAGCAGGTGCAACGCGTCAAAGCGATCGAACATACTGGCGATGAAATCACTCACCAGATTTTCCGCAAGCTCAATCAAACCTTTATCACCCCCTTCGACCGCGAAGACATGCACCAACTCTGCAGCACCCTCGACGATGTCATCGACTTAATCGACGCGGCCGCCAGTCGTTTCGTCCTTTATCGCGTCGACCACGTTCGCGCCGGTACCATCGAACTCGCCAAGGTCCTCGCCGCCGCCACCCGCGAATTAAAAAACGCCGTCGACACCATGGAATCTCCAGACAAAGCTTTGCAGCACGTTATCGAGATCAACCGCCTCGAAAACGAGAGCGATCGTATCTGCCGCACCTTAATCGCTCAGCTTTTTGAAGAGGAAAAGGACCCTGTCCAGATCATCAAATGGAAAGAAATTTTCGAGGTCATCGAAACTGCTGTCGATAAATGCGAAGACGTCTCTAACGTTATTGAGAGCGTCATCCTGAAGAACGCCTGACACCGTGAGCAGCTTCACTCTCGTTCTCGTCACCATCTTCCTCACTCTGGCCTTCGAATTTTCCAATGGCTGGCACGATGCCGCCAATTCCATCGCCACCGTCGTATCCACTCGCGTTCTCACTCCTTTTCGCGCCGTCGTCTGGGCCGCTTTCTGGAACTTTATCGCCGCCTTCGTCTTCGGCACTGCCGTCGCTAACACCATTGGCAAAGGTCTCGTGCACATCGAAATGGTCGACTCCAGCGTCTTGCTCGCGGGCCTGCTCGGCGCCATCATTTGGAATCTCATTACCCTCACACTTGGTCTGCCCACCAGTTCTTCTCACGCCTTGATGGGAGGCTACGGCGGCGCCGCAGTAGCTCACGCTGGATTCAAAGCACTGATCCTCAGCGGCTGGAAACTACCCGTGCTCTTTATTTTCCTCTCCCCGATTATTGGCATGATCGTCGCCATCCTCGTCACTATCCTCACCACCTGGATGGTCAAGGCGCAGCGCCCACGTCGCGTCGATAAATGGTTTCGTCGCCTCCAATTATTTTCCGCAGCGGGTTACAGCTTGGGCCACGGCACCAACGACGCGCAAAAAGGCATGGGCATCATCACCGCCGCTCTCGTTGCCGGCGGCACCATGTCCTCTTACAAAGTTCCTTACTGGGTCATCATCTGCTGCCACCTCGCTATGGCCGGCGGCACTATGGCCGGAGGCTGGCGCATCATCAAAACCATGGGCCAGCGCATCACCAAGCTCACCCCCTTCGGCGGATTTGCCGCCGAGACCGCAGGTGCTCTTACTCTGATGGGCACCGCCCGTTTTGGCATCCCAGTCAGTACCACCCACACCATCACTGGTGCCATCGTCGGCGTTGGCGCGGCTCACCGGCTCACCGCTGTCCGCTGGGGCGTCACACGCCACATCGTGTGGGCTTGGGTACTAACCATGCCCGGCGCAGCATTACTAGGAGCAGGCCTGTTTCATTTGCTTAAGCCGTTCCTCAGATAGGGCGCCAGCCCACTCACAACATTCGCTATTTTCTGCCGTATCAAAAAAACTGCGCACGACGGATACATGATCCGCCGTGCGCAATTTATTCCGCGCAAGTTTCTTCGTGCTATCGGGCGCTCGCTTGCTTAGTACCGCTGCCCTTCTCCGCTACTATCTCCAACTTATTGATCTCCGGCTCTTTTGCAAACAGATCGCTCGCTTTCGCAAACAGCGCTTTCGCGATCTCGCCATTAATGTGTGCGTCTCTCCCCTTCTCATCTGCAAACGTGTCAAAAATCGCGAATTTCGTAGGTCCGATCTTCGCCCCATACCATGTCAGCGTACCCGTCTCCTTCTCCGCAAGCGGTTGCGCCGACTTCAGAAAGTCTTCCACCTCTCGTTCTTTTCCAGGCTTTGCTTCCAATACCGCATAGAGTGCGAACTTTGCCATAAACAATCCTCCCAACTTCTCTGATGCCCCGCGTCACGCACCGGTTCCGCCTCCAATATGTAAAATCTTGCCCTGACACTCACCTCGAACCGGACGCGCCCTCCTGCCTGCACAGCGCCTTGCCGCACCGTATCGACTTGCGTTTATACTAGTTAGAGGCCTATTCCATGACCCAAGTGTCCTCTCCTTTTTGCACCGTAGAAGAAGCAGTAGAAGAAATTCGTCAGGGGCGCATGATCGTCCTCGTCGACGATGAAGATCGCGAGAACGAAGGCGATCTGACCCTGGCCGCCGAAAAAATTACCCCGGACGCCATCAACTTTATGGCCAAGTTCGGCCGCGGCCTTATCTGCCTCGCGCTCACCGAGCAGCGCTGCGACGAACTCAATCTCCCGCTCATGTCTCCCATCAACACTTCGGTCCATGGCACCGCCTTCTGCGAAGCCATCGATGCCAAGCTCGGCGTCACCACCGGCATTAGCGCTTCTGATCGGGCAATCACCATTCTCACCGCCATTGACCCGAAAACCCGGCCCCAGGATCTCGCACGCCCCGGCCACATGTTTCCGCTACGCGCTCGCAACGGTGGCGTTCTCGTTCGCGCGGGGCAGACTGAAGCCTCCGTCGACTTGGCTCGCATCGCCGGACTCAATCCCTCCGGCGTCATCTGCGAAATCATGAATGAAGATGGCACCATGTCTCGTGTGCCTCAACTCATCGACTTTTGCCGCGAACATCACATGAAGATGCTCACGGTAGCCGACCTCATCCGCTACCGCATGCAGCACGAACGCTACGTCCGCCGCGTTGCCGAAACCACTTTACCCACCCGCTATGGCGACTTCCGCATGATCGCCTATTGCAGCGATGTCGACCACGATCAGCACATCGCTCTCGTTCGCGGCCAGCTCGATGGACCCACTCCGCCGCTCGTCCGCGTCCACTCGCACTGCCTCACGGGAGACGTTTTTGGCTCAATTATGTGTGATTGTCCCGACCTGGTAGTTCGTTCTCTTGAGAAAATTGCCGAAGAAGATCGCGGCGTCTTTTTGTATCTACACCATACCGGCCGCGGCTATAGCATCGACGCGCCTGAAACTCCCGGCACCCTGCCTCAAATTCATTTCCATTCCCGCGGCCAGCTCGATCGCGAGCCCGCCCGCCAGCGCATGGTCCAGCACGAAAGCGGCATCGGCGCGCAAATCCTGATCGATCTTGGCCTCAAAGATATTCGCGTCGTTACCAATCACCCCAAAAAGGTCGTGGCCCTCGAAGGCTACGGCATCCGCATCGCCGACCAAGTCCCCCTGAACCTAACTCCCCAAAAGCCCACTCACCAACACTTCTAAAAACCGCCTGCTCGACCGTGTCAATCCGACCATCGGTAGGGGCGCGACATCGTGCCCAGTCTCACTACTTCATCCGCAAGGCCCACCATGTCATTCCGAGCGCAGCGAGAACTCCGCGGGATCGCACGTCTTTAGTGCGATGAAATCCCTCTTGGTGCTGCCGCACCTCGACCCTCCCTACGGCTCCTCCTCTTCCCTCTCCACCGGTGCACTCTTCTTAACCGCAGCCGTCTTCCCCTTAGCCGCACCGGCCGTACCCGGCGCACTCCCACCCTTCTTCGCTGCCGTCGTACTCCCCACCGTCAAATACTTTCGCATCTTGTCCAAACGTTTCTGCCCAATCCCGCGAATCGCCAGCAAATCGTCTACATCCTTGAACGACCCGTAGGACTTCCGTGCCTGCAGAATCTTTTCCGCCGTCGAAGGCCCAATCCCGGGCACCAACTCCAACTGCGCAGCATTCGCTGTATTCAAATTAACGGGATGCAGCGGCGGCTTTTTCTTTCCCAAGCCATCCACTGCGCAAAATAAGAAGAGGAGCGATAGCAAAACATAGCGGAGACTCCGCTGCCATCGATGATACATAATGATTTGATAATATCAGTTACAAACATAGCGACGCAATGTCGCGAATCACAAAGCGGTCCATCAACTCAGGAAATCACCTTGCCCTGATTGTCGTACACTTCCACTTCCCCAAACAA
>DASXBH010000195.1:0-6770 GCA_036491775.1 Candidatus Acidiferrum sp. | reverse complement strand
CGGCATTTCTACCGGTTACGGTGAACTCGACAAGCTTCTTTCCGGCTTGCAGCCTTCCGAACTGATCATTCTGGCCGCTCGTCCGTCGCAAGGAAAAACGGCACTGGCCCTCAACCTTGCGGAAAATATCGCTATTCGCGGCGGCCTTCCGGTCGCGCTCTTCAGCCTCGAAATGTCTAAAGAGTCGCTTCTGCAGCGCTTAGTCGCCTCTGTCGCGCAAGTCGATGCGCACAAGTTTCGTTCCGGCCATCTTAGCCGCGAAGACTGGCGCCGCATGACCGAAGGTTTGGGTCAGATTTCGTCCGCGCCTTTGTGGGTGGACGATGCGGGTTCCACCAGCGTGCTGGAAATTGGCGCTAAGGCCCGCCGCCTGAAACGCGACAAAGGTCTCTCTCTCGTTATTGTCGACTACCTCCAGCTCATCAGCGGCCGCGGCCGTTTCAATTCACGTCAGGAAGAAGTGGCCAGCATCTCCCGTGGCCTCAAAGGGCTCGCCAAAGAACTCCAGATTCCGGTTCTCGTCCTTAGCCAGCTCACCCGCGCTCCTGAGCGCGAGGAGCGCGGCCCACAGCTTTCCGACCTTCGCGAATCCGGCGCCATCGAACAAGATGCCGATGTGGTCATGTTCATCTACCGTCCCAATTTTTTTAACCTTAACGCCACGCCCGAAGAACGCGACATGGCTGACATCCTCATCGCCAAGCAGCGCAACGGACCCACCGACAAGGTAAAGTTTGTCTTCCGCAGCCGCCTGACCCGTTTCGAAGAAGCCGCTCCCGACGCCTTCTCTCAATTCCAGGGGGGCGAATAGCCGCACACCGCGTCAACAAAACCACACCGGCCAGAACAGCCAAGGCACATTCTGTAGCTAAGCCCTTGAGGGCTGAGGCCTTCCACAACGTCGCCTCGTTCTTCCGGTGGCCCTCTACGTGCCATCACCCTATTGTCTTTCTCGCGCAGGCCAATGCGGCTTTCGTGCTAGCGCGCGTGAATGGCGTAAACTATTTCTTTCAGGAAAATTCATGATACGCCGCTCGCAAAATCCTACTGATTTTATTGGCCGCCCGGTTTGGGCAGAAGTTAGCCTTTCCGCCCTGGAACAAAATCTCCAAGCCATCCGCGATTACGTAAATCCCGCCTCCGAAAAACGCAAGACGCCGCGCAAGGTCCTCTCCATCGTCAAAGGTAACGCCTACGGACACGGTGGCGCTCCAACTGCCAAGGCGCTCGAAAAATTTGGCTCCGATTGGTTTGGTGTGGCCTCTTCTGGCGAAGGCATCGAAATCCGCAAAGTCGGCGTGCACACACCGATTCTGGTTCTCGGCGGGTTTTGGCAAGGTGAAGAAGAACTCCTTGTCCAACACGATCTTACGCCCGCCATTCATCGTTGCGAGCAGTTGCTCACCTTCGAAGCCGCTGCCGCAAAGCTTGGCAAGAAAAACGTCGGCATTCACTTGAAGGTCGACACCGGCATGAACCGCCTGGGCATCAAGCCCTCCGATGCCGACTGCTTCGCGCGTCAACTCGCCAAGTGCAAACATCTTGAACTCACCGGAGTCTTCACCCACTTCGCGTCTTCCGAAGTTCTTACCGACACGCCCGTCGGCCGCCAGACGCAAGAACAACTGGATCGCTTCGATGCCACCATCGATCGTTTGCGCTCCCACGGCATCGACACCGGCATTCTGCATCTCGCCAACAGTGCCGCCATTGCTGCGCGGCCTGAAACCTGGGCAGACATGGTGCGCCCCGGCGCCATTCTCTACGGTTATCATCCCGGCATTGATCCGGTCGAACGTCGCAAGGAAATCGAATCCAAGCTCCCGCTTCGCCCAGTGATGAGTCTTCGCGCTCGCATCATCAACGTCCGCTCGATTCCATCAGGTGAATGCGTCGGCTATGACGCTTCCTGGGTGGCCCAGCGTCCCTCACGCGTTGCGGTGCTCGCCGCAGGCTATGGCGACGGCATTCATCGTTCTCTTGGCAATCGCGGCAGCGTGGCCGTGCGCGGCCATCTCGCTCCCATCATCGGCATCGTTTCCATGGATGTAGTCATGCTCGATGTCACCGACGTTCCCGACGTAGCTATCGGCGATATCGCCACGGTTTATGGCACCGATGGCGATCACACGTACCCTGCCAACGTCATCGCGCGCAGCATAGGCACCGTCAGCTCCGACCTTCTCTGCGCGGTCAGCCAGCGCGTTCCGCGTTTTTATTTGTCGTAGTCCGTAGAAATTCTCTTCAACAACTGTCTCGCACCACCGCGCGGATCGTTCACTGAGTTTTTTCACTCACTCGAGCACCCTATAATACTCAAACCACTTGACGGACTAACTATTTCGAGGGTATATAAGCCAACACATTTCTGGGCTGATGCGAACTAAACGGGCCCCGGAAAGTGGCGAGTCGCAGCACGTACTACTACGAGGTTCTATGGGCCAACCCCGTTACACGCAAACAGATAACCCTTCACAGGCCGCATCCACAGACACCGGCGCCACCAGTCCGCTGAAGCGTAACTTGGATTTCTGGGCTCTTCGCGGCGCTCTGCTCGGCTCCAGTATCGCGCTTTGCTACACCCTCAATCCCTTCGGCCTGCAAGGCTTGCCCGCCGCCGGGCTCGGTTTCTTCGTGGCCATGATCATTCTTCTCGCCGAGCTTCGCTTGCGTCATGCGGAGATTAGCGGCCTGATGGGAGGTGCGATCGGCTCCCTCCTCGGTCTCCTCGCGGCCCTCCTCGTTACCCTCGTCGTTTCCCGCACCTCCGAACCAGAATCGACTAAGTCCTTTTTCGAATTTATTTCTCTCTTCGCGTTCTCATTCCTCGGCCTGGTGCTTGGCTCCCGCAAAGGTTTTCATCTTCCTCGCCCATCCGTTCCTGCAAGTCCGGCGCAGCTTCCCGCCACCAATCTGTTCTCGCTGAAGCTGCTCGACACCAGCGTGCTTATCGACGGCCGCATCGCCGACATCTGCGAAACTCATTTCCTCGATGGAGCTCTGGGTGTTCCTCGCTTTGTGCTGCACGAATTGCAGCTTGTCGCCGATTCCTCCGATTCACTCAAACGCCAGCGCGGCCGTCGCGGCCTGGAAGTTCTGCAACGCATGCAGAAAATGCCCGGCCTCGAAGTCCGCATCCTCGAAGAGGACATCCCCAGCGTCCCTTCCGTCGATCAGAAGCTTGTCGACCTTGGCCGCCGGCTGAATGCCAAAATCGTCACTAACGATTTCAATCTCAACAAAGTCGCGCGTGTGCAGGGCATCGCGGTCCTCAACATCAATGAACTCGCCAATGCCTTGAAGCCCGCCGTCCTTCCCGGTGAATCCATGCGCGTGCTCATCCTGCGCGAAGGAAAAGAATCCAGCCAGGGCGTAGCCTATCTTGACGATGGCACGATGGTCGTTGTTGATGGCGCGCGCCGCCTCATCAATCGCACCGTCGACATTCTGGTCACCTCCATCCACCAGACGCCCGCGGGCAAAATGATTTTTGGGCGCCTCAATGAAAGCAGCGATCAACTTCCTGCACACCGTCAAGGCGGCGTCAGCAATGGCACACATCTCCGGCCAGAAATTACCGCCGCGAACGGCACGCACATCGCGACCGGCAATGGTATCGGCGCGCGTCCTGAACCCGCTGCAAACTTCGATCCCAACGCTCGGCCCGTTTATTCGGACAACGACCCGGCTTAATCTCCGAATCGTTCTCAATAACTCTTCGCGCTCGCCCCCGTCGCGGCGCGCCTCCGTTACTCTTCCTATACCGCCTCGCTCAATTGCCGCCCCGGCATTTCTCTTCCACCCATCCCTTGAGGTAAACTCTTTTTTCTGCAACCCGGTCTCAAGCCTCTTGGCTCCGCCGCTTCAGCCGGACTGCTTCTCAACCATGACTCATATTGTTGCCATTCTTCCTGCTGCAGGACTCGGCACGCGCATGGGCGCGGAAACTCCCAAGCAATTCCTCGAACTCGACGGTGTTCCCATTGTCATTCTCAGTCTTCGTCGCATTGCTTCCAGTCCGCTCGTCACTCACATCATTGTGGCTACCCGCGCCGATGAGGTCGAACGTCTCTCCGCCCGCATTCGCCAGGAAAATTTCAAGCAACCCGTGCAGGTTGTTCACGGCGGTGATTCGCGCCAGGACTCTGTAGCCCACGCGCTAACCCACGTTCCGGCAGACACGGAACTCGTCCTCGTTCACGACGCGGTGCGCCCCTTTGTGAAAGTCGAACACATCTCCCGCGTCATCGAGGAAGCGCGCCGCTGCAAGGCCGCCATCCTTGGCATTCCGGCGATGGATACGGTGAAAGAAGTAAAGCGCGCCAGTCTGCCCGAAGATGTTGCGCTCATCACCGGCACCACTCCTCGCGAACGCATCGTTCTCGCGCAAACACCGCAAGTTTTCGAAACGCAACTCATTAAGGAAGCCTTCGCGCGCGCCGAAGCCGATGGCGTCAACGCTTCCGATGAAGCTGGACTCGTCGAGCGTCTCGGCTACGATGTTCACGTGGTCCACGGTTCCGAGTCCAACATCAAAATCACCAAGCCTGCTGATATGGAACTCGCCCGCTTTTACCTTAAGCACGAGCAGAAAAAAGCATGAGCTATCGCTGCGGGATTGGTTACGATCTTCATCGCCTTGAAGCAGGCCGCAAACTGATCGTCGGCGGTATCGAACTCCCCTTTGATAAAGGTCCGGTCGGCCACTCCGATGGCGACGTGCTTGCCCACGCGCTTTGCGATGCGTTGCTTGGCGCAGCCAGTCTCGGCGATATTGGCACACATTTCCCCGACACCGATCCCAAGTGGAAGGGCGCCAACAGCCTGATCTTCCTCGAGCATGTCCGCAAGCTCTATGAGGAAAAGCAGCTGACCATTCAGCACATCGACGCCGTGGTCATCACCGAAAAGCCAAAACTCGGTCCTCATTTTCCGAAAATGCGAGAAGTTCTGGCACAAACACTCGGCGTCGCCGTCGAAAAAGTTCATCTCAAGGCAAAAACCAACGAAGGCGTGGACGCCGTTGGCCGTGGCGAAGCCATCGCCTGCCACGTAGTAGCCACCATCTCCTCCGTCCGCTGACTTAAAAGTCTCTGCGACCTCTGTGCTCTTTTCTCTGTATTCTCTGGGTTATGTCTTTTCCATCCCTGCGCTAAACTCTCTCCATGCCCCGGCCCGACGACCACATCCGCGAACATCCCACCCACATCAATCCCTTCACTTCCGCCGACGTTCTCGCCCTCCTCCAAGCCCAGCGCTGGCTCACCACCGAACCCACTCCCCAACAAATCGCTTGGGCTGAACGCGCCGCCTCTCTCTTAGGCCACTACGTTACCGATCGCGAAGGCCTCGCCCACTTGCTCCAATTTGTTTTCACCTACGACGCCGCAAAAATTCTGCTATCTCCCGAAGCCCACGCCGCCATCTCCCGCCAATCCGCGCGCGACGTCATCCGGCATCTCGCACTTCTTCTTCTCGACTCCGCTCCACTCACTTCCGACCGTTTCCAGGAACTCATCACCCAGCTCAAAACCAATCTCCAAGTACGCAGCCGCGATCTTTTCCATCCCATCCGCCTCGCACTCGCCGGCTATTCCGGCGAAGGCGAATTCGATCGCATCATCCTTCTTCTCGATGAAGCAGCCACCCTACCTTTCGCCGCTCCCGTGAAATCCTCCCGCACTCGCATCCTCGAATTCTGTTCGGCTTTAGATTGAAGCGTCGCAAATTCCTATGTGCTCTCAAACTCACCACCACCCCGTCTTGCTGTTAACTGTCGACTGGAAACTGTAAACTTTCCTAATGGATCGGTTCACCGGCATTCACGCGGTTCGCGAAGCTCTCGAAGCAGGCAGCGCTTTCGACCGTATCATCATCGCTAAGGGTCGCCAGGACACTCGCGTCGAAGAAATCGTCCAGCTCGCCCGCAAACGCAGCATTCCTGTGCGCTTTGAAGATCGCAGCCAACTTGATCGCCTTGCTGATACTCGCGAGCATCAGGGCGTAGTCGCCATCGCCGCTGCGCGCCCCGCCGCCACCGTCGAAGATATTCTCGCGCGCGCCAATCAAGCCAAAGGACAGATCGGCCTCATCGTTCTCCTCGATGGCGTGGAAGATCCGCACAACCTGGGCGCCATCGTGCGCACCGCGCTCGCTGCCGGCGCGCACGGAGTCATCACGCCTGAGCGTCGCGCCGCCGGCCTTACCGACGCAGTCTCCCGTGCTTCTGCCGGCGCATTGGCACACTTGCCCGTCGCTCGCGTCACTAATCTCGCGCGCACCATGGAAGAATTAAAGGAAGCAGGCTACTGGCTGGTTGGTCTCGATGAAGCAGGAGAGAAGAGCTATACCGAAGTCGACTACACCACACCAACGGGCATCGTCATGGGTGGCGAAGGCAAAGGTCTGCACGAGTTGACCCGCAAACGCTGCGATTTCGTCGTCTCGCTCCCCACCACCGGCCCAGTCAAATCTCTAAACGTCTCGGTCGCCACCGGCGTAGTCCTCTTCGAAGCCCTCCGCCAGCGCCACCACAACGCCAAACCCTGACCCACGTAATTTCGCCCTGGCCCTCATGCCGGCTCTTCTTCGCGTCCTTTGCGGACCTCTGTGTTCTCTGTGGTAAATCTTTTTCTTCTCTATTTGTCGTAACTCATCAACGAGAACACATCCAACCCCGGCAACTTCGCGCGCCCCTGCAAAAATTTCAATTCCACCGCGAACGCCGCACCTTCCACAATCCCTCCCAGCGAGCGAATCAATTCCACTGC
>DASXBH010000194.1:0-4088 GCA_036491775.1 Candidatus Acidiferrum sp. | reverse complement strand
GGCGAAGAGTGGTGTGACGGTGAATGTGGTGAATCCGTCGAGCATTGATGAGAAGGATTTGACGTTGGAAGAAGCGCGCAAGCTGCGAGACGCGCGGTTTCCGATTGGACGGCCACCAACGGTGGAAGATGTGGCGGCGGCGGTGGCGTTTTTCGCGTCCGAAGAAGCGGAATATGTGACCGGGCAAGTGGTGAATGTGAGCGGCGGCTGGATGATGTAGCTTCGCGATTGCCGATTCGCTTGGCGAGACTGAGATGAAAGCACTGACAGCGGCGGAAATGCGGGAAGTGGACCGTTTGACGACGGAACGCTTCGGCATTGCCGGCTGCGATTTGATGGAAGCGGCGGGAACCCGGGTTGCAGAAGTTTTCCTGGAACACTACGGGTATGGAAGTGGGAACGCACCGGGACGGGTGTGCGTGTTGTGTGGCAAAGGAAATAACGGTGGAGACGGATTTGTTGTGGCGCGACAGTTGCGCGAGGAAGCGGAGTCTGTAGAAGTCTTGTTGATGGCGGCGCCGGAGGAGTTGAAGGGCGACGCGGCGAGGAATTTAGGGCGCTGGGGGGAGATGGGCGGAAGCGTTACGGTTATTCGAAACGAAAGCGATTGGGAGAAGGCTTGGCCCTCGGTGGCGGGCGCGGAAGTGATTGTGGATGCACTGCTGGGCACGGGAATCCGCGGTGGGGCAACCGGATTGATAGCGAAGGCGATTGAGGATGTGAACCGGTTATCGCATCAGGCGACGGCGGTGAATCCGGCATGGATCGTGGCGGTGGATACGCCGTCGGGACTGCCATCGGATGGGGAAGATGCGAAAGGCCCGGTGCTGGATGCGCACCTGACGGTGACGTTCACAGCACCGAAAATTGGGCAATTGGTCTCGCGGCAGGCGAGCAGTTGCGGGAAATTAATCGTGCGCGGGATTGGGACGCCGGAAGCGTTGGTGGAGGAAATCGGGAAAGGGAAGTTGCGCTGGGCGGGGCCGGAAGAATTCGCAGGGCTGCCGCTGATTCGGAAAGAGGATGGGCACAAAGGGAAGTACGGGCATGTGTTGGTGGTAGCGGGATCGGTGGGAAAATCTGGCGCGGCGGTGATGGCAGCGAGCACCGCGTTGACGAGTGGAGCGGGACTGGTGACGGTGGCGACGCCGGAGCCGGTGCAGGCGCTGGTGGCAGGGTCGCACCCGGAGTTGATGACGGAATGGATGCCGGCCACCGATTCGGGTGGAATTGCGGGACAGGCGCTGCAGAGTGGGCGATTCGAGGCGGCGTTGAAGGGGAAAACGGTGCTGGCGATTGGGCCGGGACTGGGGACGGACCGCGAGACGGAAGAATTTGTACGGCGGGTCGTTGCGGAAGCGGACTTGCCGATTGTGCTGGATGCCGACGGGTTGAATGCGTTTGCTGGGCGCGCAGACTTGCTATCCGCAAAGAAGACGAAATATTTGGCGATGACGCCTCATCCGGGAGAGATGGCGCGGCTCCTTGGAAGATCGATTGCGGAGGTGCAGACGGATCGCGTCAAAGCCGCTACCGATGCTGCGCGGACCTGGAATGCGTTTGTGATCCTGAAAGGATTTCATACGATTTTGGCTTCGCCTGCGGGCGAGATTTTTGTGAACACGACGGGGAATGCGGGGCTGGCAAAGGGCGGAAGCGGCGACATTTTGACCGGATTGCTGGCTGCGCTGATTGGACAATTTGGGACCGACGATTTTTTGCGAGTGCTGGCGCTGGGAACGTATTTGCATGGCGCGGCAGCGGATCTGCTGGCGCAGGGGATGGACGTATCCGGAATGCTGGCAAGCGAAGTGGCGATGACGGTGCCGTATGCGCGGAGGAAGCTGGTGAAGGAGCTACGGTCGCGTGGCTGAGGAAGTGATTACGCATTCGGCTGAAGAGACGATTGTGTGGGGGCGCGAGTTTTCGAAAAGATTGCGAGCTCCGGTGCTGGTGCTACTGTCGGGAGAATTGGGAAGCGGCAAAACGACGGTGACCAAGGGGATCGTTGCTGGGCTGAATGCCGCATCGGAAGATGAAGTGACGAGTCCGACGTTTACGTTGCTGCATGAATATGGAAAAGGCGGGGAAGTATTTCACGGGGACTTATACCGGATTGAGAGTTTTGCGGATTTCGAGACGTTGGGAGTAGAGGATATTTTCGCGCGACCGGCGGTGGTGATTCTGGAGTGGTCGGAGAAATTCCCCTTAAAAACGCCATGGCCGGAGATCCGAGTGCGTTTGGAACATCTGGGCGGGGACGCGCGGCGCATTGCAGTGCTCTAAGCCATTGATTTGGCATGACCTGCTTACCTTCTGGCTACCCCTGTACCTTGGTTTCCTTGCGAGCCGCAAAGCCCACTGTTAGGTTGAAAAAGAGCGACCGGCGGCGGGCTAATGGCCAACGAGAATCCCCAAAACGGCGGGACAGCAACGAATCGCAACGACCTGCGCAGCTACAGCGTGACGCTGCCGATGGGTTCGCTGGCGATTGGCGTCGACAACATTCATCACGATGTGTTTCTGAGCCCGAAGTTTGTGCACGCGGCGCGCGACTACCTGTTTGATTTGATCCGGCAAAATGCGAGCAATACGTACCTCCCGGGCGTGGAGTTTCGCACGTCGAAGCCTGCGGACTCGATGGCGTTTCGCAAGCTGCTGACGGAAGTGATGCAGAGTTCGCTGACTACCGCGAAGCACCAGAAAAATATCGAGATCGACATTCTGTTTCGCCTGGCGCTGCTGAAATTTCTGAGCACGGAATTGCTGAGCCAGTTTGCCAACGTGATCCTGGATGGCAAGGAATACATCCGGAAGCGCGGTGAGTATTACGAGCGAAGCCAGCAGGCACACGTAATCAAGGCTCGGCTGTCGGAGATGCAATCAGCGCGGCGTGACGTGATCCGCCTGGTGGGGCAAGTGGTGGCGCAGATCGTGATCGATATTGAGGATAACGTGATCGCCAAGGCGCGGCGGGCGCTGTTTGGAGATGAGTTCACATCGTATTACGACATTTTGAAGAACAAGTTGATATTTCTGGACGGCGGCAAGGACGATTTTTATTTTCTTGAGCATTATGTGCTGCTGGGGAATTACACGCGAGATCCCGACCGATTCGAGGCCATGGATACTCTGTTCCAGGAATTTCTGAAGGAAGCGGGAGTGCGGGTGCAGCAGGAAGGCGAGGGTTCGGAGGCCGCGCAGAGTCACCGGAAATTGCTGGCGGAAGCGGAGCAGTTGCGGCAGGACATTGTGTCGCTGGAAGAGCAGCGAGAAACACTGCGCAGGAAGTTGGACCGCGGCGACGGGCTGTTGAATAAATTTTTGAGTGCGGGCGACCCGGCGGAATTGCGGGCGTCGTTTCGCGATGTGGAGATGCGGTTGAAGGCGCAGCAGGTGCGGTTGGAAGGAATGGCGCCGCGGCTAGATCTGGCAAAGCAACAAGAGGATTTCGTGCACAAGGATTACCAGGGGAAGCTGGGAGATTATTTGAACGAGCCGGAGAACGCGCGGCGATTGTTTGATGCGGCGAGCGCGGAGGGCGACGAGAAGGCCGTTCGTACGAAATTGCTGGGGCAATTCACAAATTGGCTGGAGCAACGGGAATTGATGGTGCACATCTTGGCCAGCTATGAGATCCGGCCGATCGCCGGGGATTTTTGTCCTCCGGTGCACTTGCAGCAATTGCGGAAAGCGCTAGTGACCAAGGAAGAAGCGAAGCGGGTGGAGGAGATGTTGAAGCAGGTGCCGGCAAAGCGCCTGTCGATGAAGCCGCTGGAGGAAATCTCGAAACGCATCCGGAGATATTCGCGGGACGAGACGCAGGCGGCGGTGCTGCGCTTTGCGACGGACTTTTTACGATTGCGGCGCGACTTGCGGGACTCGGAACATGTGGCCGCGTGCATGGAACGCATTAATTTGATTACCGCCGAGAAGGTGCGCGAACTTTCGCGGATGAATAACCGGTTGTATGAATGCTTGATGAAGCAGGAAGCGCGGCCGGAGCAGGATCAGGTGGTGTCGCACGTGATTATCAAGGCGGACGTGCGCGGCTCGACAAAGATGACGCAGGATCTGCTGGCGCGAGG
>DASXBH010000193.1:0-2633 GCA_036491775.1 Candidatus Acidiferrum sp. | reverse complement strand
AAATTGGCGCACATCATTGGGTCGCGCGTATCCATTCGAGGTTGCGATTGCCTGGAACGGAGTATCTTGCGGGATGTTGTAGCGCGCCATGATTTCTTCCATGCGGCGGGCGTGCTTATCGATATCGTCGCGGTCGCTCCTCGCATTGGCGCTCTGCCATTTGTCGTATTCCTTGTTGAATTCGCGCTGATCGTCGGGCGACATTCTGGCCTGCGCTTGTCCGTATCCGCGATCGTAGTCACGGTCGGGGTATTGAGACTGGGCTAACGCTGGAATGCCTAAAGCAAGCAGTGCTCCGACAATGCCGAGAAGTCTTTTCATGATGCACCTCCAATTTGAGACCAGTGGCAGCAGTTTGGAGTGCGGGATTTCGATGAAGGTTGGTTGTGAAGATTCACCGGAGCAACGGACTCAGGTGAAGCTGATGTGGAGTTGGGTCCTTTGCTGTAGTGACACAAAAACCTCAGTCGCACGACAAATCAGGTTCTCCGAGTCGTGTCCACTGGCAAATTCCGGGCTCATCGCGGCCGCCAAGCTCACTGTGACCTATCGCCGAACAACCAACAACGAAAAATATCGCCCTCACAAGGTGAAAAGTCTTTCACGTTGACACAAACAAGAATTCCGCAGACTATGTCACCGCCATCTAGGTTCCTAAACGTCCGCCATCTAGGTTCCTGAAATTTGGACATTCAAGACACCGGAGGGTGCCAATGCGAACCAAGAAGTATGTAGTCGGTTTGGCCGTTCTGATCGCAGCTGGAGCGACCCAAATGACTTTCGCGCAACAAGGGATTCAAAGCAGAAAATTACCCACCAGCTTTCTACGCAGCAAGATGAAGCCCACGACAGACCATTCGCTGGGCGCAAAATACGGCCCGCAAAAGGCCGAGAGGTTCGGGGCCGCAGGGAAAGTGACGAACGCGGCTTCGAGCGGAATCCCAGGGATCGACAGCCTTGCCAACTGGAGTGACCAATTCGTTTCTCCGGGTTATGACGGAAACGGAAATCCGCAGTCGGTGTGGCCCTACACGATGATAGGAAGTCGACCAGAGTCCGGCCGAACCACAACTCTGCGCGCGCCCATCGTGCCGGTTACAGTGGACCTGCTGGGCCCGGACGGCAAAGTGGCCTTAACCTTCGGTCCCGACGGCAATGTCCTCAAGGCGGCGCTCGCATCTCCGGAGTTCACCCCGTTTATCTACACCAATGGAGTGGGCCAGTTTAATGATCAAATGATGCGGGCCGCGTTCGCGAATAGAATCGGCGGCCAGGGTGACGCGGACGAAGGCTGGCACACGATCCTACGGCCCCGGTTGCGCACCGCGAGAACGATCCAGGTGCCGTTTCTTACGGCGAGCGGGACCAATGCCTGGTATTACTTTATCAATGGAGCCGGGGAACCCGTGCTGGGCGCGATCGACGCCGACACTTTCGGCAATCTGCTTTTCCCCACCACCTATCCATTCGACAGTAGCACCCCTGTCGGCGCCGCTGAGCTGGCGAGAGACATCACGACCAAGGACATTTCCACATTCCTGTTCAACAATACCGTGCTGTTTACCGGCGGCAACATTAACAATTGCTGCATCATCGGATACCACACCTACGATTACGAGCCCGGAATCCCGCAGAATGGGAATCTTCCACGGCTTTACGTGCTGAACTATTCCAGCTGGCTCTCGCCCGGGCTTTTCCTCTTTGGTCTCGCAGACATGACACCTTGGAGCCACGAGATGGCTGAGACTTTCAACGATCCCTTCGTCAACAACGCGACACCATGGTGGTTGAGTGTGGATCCATTTCTCGGCTTTGGGAATTGTCAGAATAATCTCGAGGTGGGTGATGTGGTTGAGGTCCTCGACTCCCTGAACCCAGTCTCTACGATTCCGGGAAAAGGGTTCACCTATCACCCGCAGAATATGGCGCTGTTCCCGTGGTTCGCGTTCGAGTCACCTTCACCCGCAAATCTTGGCGCATACAGCTTCCCGGATGAAACGACGCTGATGTCACTTTCTCCCGGGCCGCTGCTACCTGGCTGCGTCCCTGCTCCCTAAGACCCGAACTCGAAGCCATTAGCAAATAAACCCTGTGCCGCCCGATGTTTGGGCGGCATTCTCTTTTTCACGGGCAGAGCGTGGATGCGATTTAACCGTCAAACAAACCTGGGGTCATAGACGGCGAGCCCTGGGAGCAGAGTGCAAGGACGATTGCGAGCACTTGGTTGTGACCTTCGTAATCGGGCGGCGGCGTTACCGCATTGCTGCTGGTAGAGGCCGATCCTAAAATCGGAGCAGGGTTTACTCCGCCTGATTTCTCATGCCTGAGATTACAAGACGACTGGACCGAGCCGAACTGGGGAAGCGCGTGGAGCGCGCGGAGAAGCTCTTGCAAAAGGGCAAGACCGCCGACGCTCTGGAAGAATATCTGCTGGTTCTGCGGGACGATCCGGACAACGATGTGGTGCGGCAGTTGTCGGCCGATCTGTGCCTTTCGTTGAATCGCAATGCCGACGCGGTGCGGCTGCTGGGCGAGTTGTTTGAGCGGCAAGTCGGGGCGGCGGACGCCACTCGGGCCAGCCTGACATATAAGAAGCTGGCGCGGCATGGGAGTCCAACCTGGCAACAGAAATT
>DASXBH010000192.1:0-14580 GCA_036491775.1 Candidatus Acidiferrum sp. | reverse complement strand
AGCAGGCCGGTCAAAGTTCAACACACTGGTCACAAACTGGCTCAATGTTCCGCCCAAATGTCCCAAAACGCGCTGCTTCAGGGTTGTATAGTCCTGGGTCCCGCAAAAAAGATCGCTCATCAATTGACGAAACACCGCGTTCCGTTGCAAAAATTGCACCATCCGGGTTGTGACGGCGCTTCCCAAAAAGGACCCACGATAAAATCGCCGCACGATCCGCGCCGCGAATTCCAGTTCACTGGAAAACGAAGCTCGCACCAGTGCCGGATACTTCTCCGGATGGCCTTCCGCCACCGCCTTACCCAGGAGTTCGCCCGAACGCATCGCGTAAAATAATCCTTCGCCCGTCAACGGATCGACCCACGCCGCTGCATCTCCGCACAGCGCCCAGTTCCGTCCCACCACCGGACGCTCGGAAAGGGTCCGCTCCTGTGGCGAAGGCAGCACATGGCTATAGAATTTCGCGCCTTCAGTCACAATGTTTTCGTGCGTCGCAAATTGCTGCAGGTGCATCCGCAATTCGCTGCTGGTATGCGCAGCCATGCTTCCGCAAATTCCCAGGGACAAGTGATCCGCGCGCGGAAATGACCAGATATACCCTTCGAACTCTGGCAAAAACTTGATCACAATCTGCTCTGCCGTCTGCGGCACGAAATACCCTTGCGTCATTTCCAGTTCATCTTTACCCAGTGCGCGTGTTCCAGGCAGAAATTGATTGCGCGCTCCGCCGGCCAGCACTAGAAAGTCCGCAGATTTCCATTCTCCATCCACCGCATACTTTGGCTTATGCGCAGCCGTATCCACGCCGCTCACTCGCGAGCGGTGAACATGGCAGCCCGCTTCGCGCGCCCGATCCAGCAACAAACCATTCAGCACGCGACGGGAGTAAATCACAATCGGATGCTTCAAATGCAGCTTGGCCCGCTGATCTTCAGCGCTCACCAGCTCCACTTCGCGAATCAATTTTTTAGGATGGTCATTTTCCAACAGGAAAGGGAAGCACTGCGTCGCCTTATACGTCAGCCCACCACCGCATGGTTTTTCCCATGCCAGATGCTCATCAAAAATGTGTACGGAATTTCCCGCTCGTGCGAGTTGCTCGCCACACATCGCCCCGGAAGGCCCGCCTCCGACAATTATAATTTCAGCCATGGGTCAGTTCACGACCACCTGTTCAGATCCAGACTCATTCAGGCGCGGATTTTATCGACTCGGGTGGGCCACTGACGTCTCTCAGGACAAGGGAAAGAGCGCCACGCAAAACCCCGCCACGAGTATAGCACCGAACAGCGCAGCGGCCGTCGCACTGGCCGTCAATCTCCGTACCAATTGTGCACCTACGTACGTCAAAGCAAAACAAAACCCGAAATACGGCACCAGCAACACAAGCAAAATTTCACCGCTCTTCAGGAACAGCACTCCACCTGCCAGCACCAACCAGCATATCGTCACCAGCACCAACGATTGCGCGATCCGATGTCGCGACAACGTTGCCGGACCCACCAACACTTCAAGCGCGTACAAAAATATAAATGCTGCCACAAAAAACAACGGGAAGCGCAACCATCGCCACGCTGTCATCCACGCTTCAGTCATCGTTAGTTCCAGCCATCCCGTTACCAACAAGTGCAGCACAATTCCCGCAACCGCTCCGCCTATCAGAAATTTTCCTTTCACCGGCAATTGCTCGCGCGCAATTCCCCAATGCAGCGCCAGCAGCACCAAGCCGACCACTAAAAAAAAGCTCGCCAGGTAGCCACCTTCGAACAAATGTATAAACCGCAGCGGTTCCCAATAGTTCAGTATTCCTACGGCCGCCAGCGACGCTACCGCGCACTCCGCGACCATCCTCACCGCCGAGGGCAAATGCGCGGGCCGCGCTTCCACTGCTGGCTCCTTCCCTAACATTTCCCGCAGGAATGGGCCCGCCAGCAACAAAATTCCCAGCAATCCTGCCACGCCACCAATCAAATTCGCTCTCGATGGCAACTCCCAATCGCCCGCAGGCAATCTCAGCGCCTGCGCTGCCCACCGCTGCGCTTCTCGCGCCACTGCGCGCGAAAACAGCACACTCACGTGTGAATTCCACTTCATTGCTTCATAGCGCACCGTCGGGCCCGAATTCGCCGCGACTAGCGCCGCCGCATTCGCCTTCAACCATTTCGGCTCCAACGTTCCGACCATCACCAGGGTGTACGGCGCAAGTTTAGGATGCGCCTGGAACAGCAAGTTTTCCGACGACACACCATTCGCCGCCACCATCGGTGCTGGTGATAGTGCAACTACTCCCGCCGGTCGAAATTTCTCTGCCACCTGAATCGCTATCGCTGCACCCATCGAATGGCCCGCCAATATTGTGTGCTCCGGATAAATCATCCCGCGCGCCGCCAATCCTCGGACCAGAGATTCAGAACATGCTTCCGCCTGTGCTGGAGTGAACGGTCCCGGCGATCGTCCATGCCCCGGCAGGTCCGGCGTGTACACCCGTATCCCCATCTCCGCGAATGTTCGCGCCACATAGGTCATCACTGTCTTATTTGCGGCGATTCCGTGAAATAGCACCACCGCATCGTGTTCCGCGGCAGGCGCCAGGTCTGCCCGCTCAGTGGACAGCACTTCCATCCGGCACGATCCCGCATCCACGATGTATCGCTTCTCCGTGTATCGGCGCGATGCGTGCATCGTCAGCAGTATCCCAAGCGCCAGCAGCAAAATGCCCAGCCACGCCCGCTTCGTCTTATTCATCCGCTCGCACTTTCCTCACTTTGGGCAAACCAAAATCAATAGATCCAGAAGCATCCCGGTGTCCTCTGTGGTCCGACCCCGAGTCCTCTGTGTTACTCTTTCTCTTCAAGATATGAACCAATCCATTCTTACTCTTGACGAAGCAATTTTCCGGTTCTCCAAGCAGAAACGCAACGGCAAGCGCCTGGTCTTCACCAACGGCTGCTTCGATCTTCTTCATCCCGGGCACATCCAAAGCCTCGAAGCCGCGCGCGCCCTCGGTGACCTGCTCATTGTCGGCATCAATAGCGACTTCAGCGTGCGCAGCCTCAAAGGTTCTTCGCGCCCGGTCCTCCCCGAACAAGAGCGCGCCGAAATCCTTGCCAGTCTCGAATGTGTCGATGCTGTCTTGATTTTCCCGGAACTGACCCCACAAAACGTAATCGCCAAGCTCTTGCCTGATATCCTCGTCAAAGGTGGCGACTGGCCTGGCGACCAAATCGTTGGCCGCGCAGAAGTAGAAGCTGCGGGAGGCATGGTTGTCCGCATCGATATCGTTCCCGGCTACTCCACCTCGAACATCCTCGAAAAGATCCGCGCCCTTAACCCATCCAGCGACGTAACCCCAACAAAGTAGACATAGAAGCATCAGCACGAGCGTTGCGCAAAGGGCAGATAAGAGCTGCCAATGGACCCGTCAGAAACAACGAATCTACACAATTCACGCTTTGGTCGGCGCCGGGCGCTACTCGGGCATGATCAACGGCTTGTCCTTCGGCATCGCATTTAGCGTTGCCTTATCCAATTGCAGGTGCGCCGTAACCAGTTCCGGCGGCGTATGCGACAGCCACTCCGATAGCGCCAGGTCCTGATAGAAGCCGCTCTTAAACATCTCCAGAAACTTTAGGTCCGTCGTTCCCGTGTTCTCGATGTAATGCGGCAGCGTCTTCTGCACGTAACCCACGTCGCCCGTTTCGAAATCCATCGTCCGCGCTCGTCCTCCCGTGGCGAACACCGTCATCCGGCCTTTTCCCCCGAAGTAGTATTGCCACTCATCGGCATTAGGATGCCAATGCAATTCGCGCACCCCGCCCGGCTTCACCGTGACGATCGCCGCCGCAATTGCCGTCGATATCTTGAACGTACTCGAATCGATGATCCGTACTTCTCCGCTTTTGTTGGTCTTTACTGGCGGATGATGCGTCGTTCGAAACGAAAAATCGATCGGCGAAACGCCCAGCTTCCCCGCGGCTATCCGGCGATCTTCCTCCAGTGGTCCCGGCACTTCCGCCTGAAAGATGAATAACTCCTTCTTCGGCATGTTGGCCAGCGCCGCTTCACTCACCCCAAAATTCCTCGCCACAATTTCCTTCGGTGTATGCGCCATCCAGTCGGAAAGCAGCACCGTCTCGTACTCAGAGAAATTCCCGTCATCAAACACCAGCAGAAACTCACAGCCATCCGGAGCTAATCCCTGAATCGAATGCGGAATGCCGGTAGGGAAGAACCATAGGTCGCCTTCCTTCACATCGGTCACAAAACTTCTTCCATCGGCATCGACACACGTGATCCGCGCTGTGCCATACAACATAAACGCCCATTCCGACGCCGTATGCCAATGCAATTCGCGCACTCCTCCCGCCGTCAGTCGCATGTCCACTCCCGCCATCGTTTTTGACACCGGCAATTCGCGCACGGTTACTTCGCGCGACCACCCTCCCTCATGCAGCCGCTTATGCGAAAACGAAAATGGATATTTGAAAGTTTGCACTCCGCCCGCGTCGGTAACCGGCGGATTCGTCGAATCCGCGTTCGCTCCGTCCAGCACCGGATTTGTCGGGCCTGGATCGCTCGCGCTTCGGTCACCCTTGGCTTGGTACTTCGACTGATCTTGCTGGTTTTGCCCTTGCGGCTTATCCTGTCCGTGCGTCGCTTTTCCCGCAGTGAGAATTCCCACGGCCGCAAGCGCTGCCGAGCTCACGCCCAGGAAATTCCTTCTCGTCAACTTATCCTTCTCTGTCTGCTCTTCCATTGCGACCACCTTTCTGAATTGAACCGCAGGCTCCGCCCAGCGGTTCGAATACAGGCCTGGTGTCGAACTGCGACTGAGGGCGGCCCATACCGGCGCAAAGAGAATCAATCATGTACCTCGCTCAAGCGCGTCTCTGCCATCGCCCACCTGAAGTGCTGCGGATTTTACACCTCCCTCGCACGCCAATCCAATTAAAGCTGTAACGCAAACAGAGTATCCCCACCGGGTCATCGCGGGCATTCTTTGCCGTGGCAGAATTCGTTGAAATCGGCCCCGCACGGTAGAATGGATCTGTAAGAAATAATGATTCTTCCTGCAGTCCGTGAACGCCTCGAACCTCTCCTTCGCCTCCCCGCACTGGAAGGCACGCTGGCCGAACTGCGGTCCAATTCGAACCTTGTCGGCCTCTCTGGCTTGCAAGATGCAGCCAAAGCTTTCGTCGCCTCCTATCTCACTCACGAACTTCGCCGCCCTGCCTTCTTCATCACCGAATCCAACCGCCGTGCTGAAGAGCTCTCCGAAGTCCTCCGCTTCTTCTCGCAGATATTCCCTGGCCTTACGGGGGGAGTAGCTGTTCTCCCCGCCTTTGACAGTCTCCCCTGGGATTCGCAATCTCCGCATGCCGACATTCTCGAACGTCGCGCCACCACGCTCTACCGTCTCGGCAATGGCGAAGTCTCTCTGGTCATCGCGCCGGCGGCCGCTGCCATGTGGCGCTACCAGGATCCCTACGTCTATCTCACTCTCTCTCAAGTCCTAACCAAGGACGCCGAGGTCCCACACGAACAACTTATCGCGCATCTTGCCAGCACCGGCTACGCGCGCACCGAAATGGTTGAACTTCCCGGCCAATTCGCGGTCCGCGGCGGCATCGTGGACGTGTTCTCCCCCGAAGCTCCGCGCCCCGTGCGCATTGAACTGCTTGGCGATACGGTCGAATCCGTTCGCGAATTCGATCCACGTACCCAGCGGTCCATTTCGCCAGTCACCAGGACCACCATACTCCCGCTCGCCGAGTGGACTGTTCCCGCTCCCGGCAGCAAGGAAGCGGAATCTTGGGAGCCTGGCTCGTGGCTTGGTGGCAATGGCGACGCCGGCGGTAGTTCGCTCTTCGAACTCGCTGAGAGCTCTCTCAAGCCCATCGTCTTTCTCGACGAGCCTGCCGCCCTCCGCGAAGCTCGCGAAAAACTTCTCGATTCCGCCACGGAAAATTACGAACGCCACGGCGCCGCCAGTTCACCGCTCGTCTCCCATTATTTCTGGAACGAAGCCGAATTCGAACGCGCGCTACTAAAAACTTCCCGCATCGAACTCGAGCAGCTCGCCATCGCGGACACGGCTGGCCAGCGTTTCGAACTTAGCTCTCGCCCCAGCACCCGTTTCCACGGTGATGTCGTCGCCTGTATGACCGCTGTAAAATCTCAACTCGCCAGCGGCGGCAAAGTCTTCCTCACTGCGGGCAGTACCGGTGAACTCGAGCGCTACGCCGACATCTGCCGCGAATATGAAGTCCCCTACGTCCTTGGTGAGACCGAGGAAGCCGCCGCCGGTTTCACTGCCGAAAGCGCCTCCGAAACCGCGGCGCTGGTCCTAGTTCGCGCTCCCTTTGCTGACGGTGTTTCTTTTCCAGATGCCAAACTCACTCTCTATGGCAATGCCGATCTCTTCGACGTCGCTCCCGCGGTTGAACGGCCCAGCCGCAAAATTCGCACTTCAGGATTCTTCAGCGATTTCGCCGAACTCAAGCCTGGCGACTTTGTGGTCCACGTCGATCACGGCATCGGCCAGTTTGAAGGTCTCCGTCTCATCGAGTCCGACGGACGCGGCGGCGAATTCATGCTCCTTCGTTACGCCGAAGATTCGCGCCTGTACGTTCCTCTTGAACGCATGGATCTTGTTCAAAGCTATCGGGTCGTAGAAGGGAATCACCCACCTCTCGATCGCCTCGGCGGCACCGCCTGGAATTCCCGAAAGACGCGTGTCCGCAAATCCCTTGAGGACATGGCTGACCAACTCCTCGCTCTCTACGCTGAACGCAAAACCGCACAGGGCTTTGCGTTTTCGCCAGACGGCAACTGGCAGCGTGAGTTTGAGGACGCTTTCGAGTTCGAGGAAACTCCCGATCAGCTGACAGCCATATCCGACATCAAACGCGACCTCGAGAAGCCCTCTCCCATGGATCGCCTGCTCTGCGGAGACGTTGGCTACGGTAAGACTGAAGTCGCAATGCGGGCCGCCTTCAAAGCCATCGCCGACGCTAAACAAGTCGCCGTGCTCACGCCCACTACCGTCCTGGCCTTCCAGCATTTTGAAACTTTCAAGAAGCGCTTCGCAGCCTTTCCCACGCGCATCGAAATGCTCAGCCGCTTCCGCACCGCCGCCGAACAGAAAGTTGTTCTCGCCGACCTCGAAGCCGGCAAAGTCGATATCGTCATTGGCACCCACCGTCTGTTATCCAAAGACGTCAAATTCAACGACCTAGGTATCCTCATCGTCGATGAAGAGCAGCGGTTCGGCGTTGCTCACAAAGAACGCCTCAAGGAGATGCGCAAAAACGTTCACGCCCTGGCTCTTTCCGCCACTCCTATACCGCGCACTCTCCACATGTCGCTCGTCGGTTTGCGCGACATGTCCGTGATCGAAACCGCTCCGCGCGACCGTCTCGCTATTCAAACCGTCGTCAGTCCGTTTAGTGAAGAAACGGTGCAAAAAGCCATCGAAACCGAACTGTCCCGCGATGGCCAGGTCTACTTCATTCATAATCGGGTCGAATCCATCTACTCCCTCGCCAGCCTTGTCACCAAGCTCGTTCCTAAAGCTCGCGTCGTCGTTGCCCACGGCCAGATTGGCGAAAAAGATCTAGAAAAAGTCATGCTCAAATTCATTCGTGATGAAGCAGATGTGCTCGTCGCCACCACCATCGTGGAAAATGGCCTCGACATTCCCCGCGCCAACACCATCCTCATCAATCGCGCCGACCGTCTCGGCCTCGCAGAACTCTATCAACTTCGCGGACGCGTCGGACGGTCTCATCAACGGGCCTACGCTTATCTACTCGTTCCTCCCGAAAAAACCCTCTCCGACATCGCCCGCAAACGTCTTGCCGCCATGAAAGAATTTTCCGAGCTGGGTGCGGGCTTCCGCATCGCCGCCCTCGATCTTGAACTTCGCGGCGCTGGCAACATGCTCGGACGCCAGCAGCATGGCCACATCGAATCCATCGGCTTCGATCTGTACGTTCAGATGCTCGAGCGTGCCGTCGCCAAACTAAAAGGCGAAGAGTCCGCACCCGAGCTTCGCACCACCCTTAGCCTGGGCATGGACGTCCGCATCCCTGAGGAATACATCCCCAGCGAGAATCTGCGCCTCCGCACGTACAAGCGTGTTTCTTCCGTGGCAACCGAAGTCGAAAAAGAAGATGTTCGCAAGGAACTCGAAGATCGCTTTGGTCCGCCTCCCAAGTCCGTCGAAAATCTTCTGGAATTTGCCGTCCTCAAATCCATGAGCGAACGCCTCCGCATCGCTTCGGTCGAACGCCAAGGGTCAAAGATTGCTCTGCGCTTTCATCCCGAAACGCAGCTTGAGCCAGCCGCTGTAGTTCAAGTGGTTCGCTCGCGCAAGGGCATCAAGCTTGATCCAAGCGGCGTCCTGTGGATGGAACTGCAGCGCGGCGAATCTGCCCCTATCGCCCTCCGCGCCGTCCTCCAGGGGCTCCGCGGCGATCCGCTGCCTACGCCTCCCGAATCTCGCGAGAAACGCCGTGCATAATCAGCCCATACCGACCGCGAAGTCCTTTAGCTTCCCGTGTGGTAAGCTTTTCTTTCTCTTTCGCTTTCAATTTGCGCATTCTCCGGATGAGTTCTAGACTCTCGTAATGAGGCTTTTAATGAACAGAATTACCTCGCTCGCCGTGTTCCTGGTTTTTGCTTGGCCCGTGCTGGCCCAAAACCCTCCCGCCGCGCCGCCTCCGCAGGCGCCGCAACAGCAAACTCCCCCGGCACAGAATCCCTCGACCCCCACCCTCGAGAAGCCGCAAATGGAAGAGCCTTCTCCTGCGGACGAAACCAAGCCTGCTCCTAAGAAAACCGACATTCCCAAGTCCACCGCACCTGCGAAAAAGCCCTCCGAATCCGAGGGCAAAGTCGTCGAGGAAATCGTAGCTCGCGTTAACAACGACATCATTACCAAATCTGAATTAGACAAAGCCCGCGCCTCCGCCGAAGAAGACGCCAAGCAAGATTGCAGCGGCAAGTGCACTGCTGAGCAGTTGCAAATCGCCATCGAAGACCGCCAGAAGAGCGCCCTACGCGACCTCATCGACCAGTCTCTTCTGGCCCAGCGTGGCAAAGACATGGGCGTCAGCGTCGAGACTGACGTCGTTAAACAGCTCGACACCATTCGTATTCAGAACAAACTTCCCGATATGGACGCCCTCGAAAAGGCTGTCACCTCGCAAGGCATGAACTGGGATGATTTCAAGGGCAACATTCGCAATCGCATCCTGACTCAGGAAGTCATCCGAAGTGAAGTCGGTAAGCACATCACCATCACCCACGAAGAAGCCACCAAATATTACGAAGAGCACAAGAAAGACTACGTGCGCCCGGAACAGGTGGCCTTGCGCGCCATCGAAGTGAAAACCGAAGGCAAGAAAGAATCCGAACTGCCGGAACTCAAGGCCAAAGCCCAAAAGCTTCACGACCGCGTGAAAGACGGCGAAGACTTCGGCGAACTGGCCAAGCGTTTTTCTGATGGCCCCACCGCGCAACAGGGCGGTTTTCTTGGCGTCTACAAGCGCGGCGAACTAAACAAAGAGCTTGAAGATATGGTCTTCAAGATGAAGAAGAACGAGCTTACCGACGTCATCGATACCAAGCAAGGCTACCTGGTCATGCAGGTTCTCGAACATTACGAAGAAGGCGAGCAGCCCTTCACCAAAGTCGAGAATGAAATCATGGATCACCTCTACAACGAACGCATGGAGCCCGCTCTTCGTGAATACCTCAAAACCCTCCGCGAACAAAGTTATGTCGTCATCAAGCCCGGCTATCAGGAAATGGCCGGGGGAGGGAACTCCGAAATTGAAGAGGTAAGCACCACTCCGGAAGCGACCAAAGAAAAGAAGGGGCACAAAAAGTATTTGCTGTTTGGCAAGAGCACTCAGCCCAAATCATGAAGAACACATTTGTTAAGGATTTGACTGCCGATAAAAATATCGACAAGACAATTACCGAATTTTTTCTCGTTCACGAGAAAGAAGTCCGCAACACCGCCAACGGCAAGCCCTATCTGCGTATGGAGCTGGGCGATCGCAGTGGCACTGTGGAAGCCCGTATGTGGGAGCAATTTGAAGTCATCGCCAAAGACATCAGCCGCGACGACTTCGTTAAAGTGCAAGCTCGCGTCGAAATCTATCGCAATCGCCCGCAGCTTTCCCTTCAGCAATTCCGGGTCGCCAAGCCCGAAGAAATTGATATCGCCGATTTTCTGCCGCACACTCCGCACGATGTCGAAGATCTCTTCAAGAAGCTTCTCGGCTACCTCGATAGCATCAAAAATCCTTGGCTCAAACAGCTTGTTTCATCCATCTTGAGCGATCCCACGGTAGTCCAGTGCTATAAGCGCGCGCCCGCCGCAAAAGTGATGCATCATGCGTATCTTGGCGGCTTGCTCGAACACGTTGTCAGCCTCTGCGGTCTCGCGACGCAAATCGCCGCGCACTATCCAGACCTTGATGTCGACCTGCTTCTCACCGCTGCCATGCTCCACGATGTTGGCAAGCTCGAAGAACTTTGCTACGAGCGCGCCGTCGGCTACACCACGGAAGGTGCCCTTCTCGGCCATATTGTCTTGGAACTCGAAACCGTCACCCGCGCCATGGACAATATCGTGGGCTTCCCTGCAAAGCTGAAAACCGTTGTCCAGCATATCCTTATCAGCCATCACGGTGAGTACGAATTCGGATCGCCAAAACTTCCGATGATCCGTGAAGCCTTGGTCTTTCATTACATGGACGATCTCGATTCCAAGTTGGGCGCCGTCAATACCGCTCTAGCTGTCCCTTCGGTAGGCGACGACGAATGGTCTGCTTATAGCCCTGCTCTGGCCCGCAAGTTTCTCCGCCTGGACCAATTCCTGAAAGATCCGCCGCCCGACGCAAAATAGCAACCACAAATCTCTCGCTCATAAACCATGCACCCAAAATTCAAACCAAATCCGCCCGCATCCGAAAAGGCTCTTCAAGAGCTAACCAAGTCCTTGCCCAAGCCCCTCCCTCCCGCGTACTTCAAAATCATGGCTATCGCCAACGGTGGCACTGGCTTCGTCGGCCCGCGCCACCTCGACCTCTGGCCCGTCGAACAACTCCTCCAGAAGAATAAGCAGCATTACGCTCGCGATATGTTCTTAATCGGTTCCGATGGCAAAGACGAAGCCTTCGCCTTCAATCTGGCCAAACCCGACAGCGCCATCTATAAAGTAGCCTTGGCATCGCCCGACGCCAAAAACGCCCAGCTCGTCGCCCACTCCTTTGACGCTTTCCTCCCGCGCATCAATCTGTTCCGCCAAAACTTCTCCTCTGGCCACAAATAGCCTTCGCTCTAGCACCCAATTCTCCGCGCACTCTGTGCACTGCTCTCTGTGTCCTCTATGGTAAAGTCTTTTCTCCGGTTTTCGCGTTTGAAAGGCCCGAAGTTTCGAGGCAACTACGCAACTTGTACCGTAAGCCTGGTGCGTTCAACCCTGCTAAACTACCCAAGTACTCATGATTCCGGCTTCCTACAACGTGCGCGACCTTACCATTCGCCCGGCCACCATTCTCGCCCCCATGGCCGGCGTCACGGATACGCTCTTCCGGCGCGTCATTCGCGGCCTCGGCCATTGCGGCCTGCTCATGACCGAATTCACGAGCTCCGAGGGCATCACCCGCAGTGCCAAGAAAACCCTCCGCTACCTTTATTTTCAGGAAGACGAGCACCCCATCGCCGCGCAACTCTTTGGCGCTAATCCTCAAGTCATGGGCGATGCCGCTCGCATGTGCGAAGACCTGGGCTACGACGCCGTTGACATCAATCTCGGCTGTCCCGCTAAAAAAGTCGTGAAGTGTGGCGGTTCCGGTCTGCTTCGCGAACTTCCACTCCTGGAAGAAATCTTCCGTAGCGTTCGTGACGCCATCAAAATTCCCCTGACGATCAAGCTGCGTGCTGGCTGGGACGAAAACTCCATCGTCGCTGTCGATGTCGCCAAAATGGCCGAGCAAGTTGGCGTCGAAGCTGTCGCCGTTCATCCGCGCACCCGCGCCCAGGGCTACACCGGCAAAGCCGATTGGACGCTAATCGCTGCCGTTAAGCAGGCCGTCAAAATTCCCGTCATTGGCAATGGCGACATTCAGACTCCCGAAGACGCCGCCCGGATCGTCCGCGAAACCAATTGCGATGCGGTGATGATCGGCCGTGCCGCCGCCACCAACCCCTGGATTTTTGCCCAGATGGAGCAATACCGCACCACCGGCCAGTACCAACTCCCAAATGAAGAAGACCGGCATCGTTTACTTTCTGGCTACTACAGACAAATTCTTGACGCCAATCTCCCCGACGGCGTGGGAAAAATGAAGCAGTTCGCTTGCTGGTTTACTCACGGGGTTCAGAACGGCAGCGAGCTACGTCGTATCGTTCATACGGCACGCACGCCGGGGGAAGTGGTACAGAACGTAGAAAATTTCTTCGCGAGCAGAGCGGCCGATCAGGGGAGCCCAGCCCATGAGTCCGACCAGCAGCGACACAGCAGTCCGCAAGAGATCCGAACGTAGGATCGCGGTCCGATTGCCCTTACGGGTTCGCGGCCGCGATGCTCGTGGTTTTTCCTTCGAAGAAGACACTGCCAGCGAAAATCTATGCCGTAGCGGTGCCGCCTTCCGCACCCGCTTCGATGTCGCTATCGGCTCCAATCTTGAAATCCGCATTCCCACGGCCGGCTACCCGCCTCGCAGGAATGACTCCGACTTTGAAACCCAGGGCCGCGTTGTCCACGTCAGCCAATCCCTAACTGACGGCGAAAAGGTAGTCGGCGTTCAATTCACCGGGCCGCGTTTCCAACGCGTGTTCCGCTCCGAGTCCGCTGCCTGACCGCGTCAAAAGCTGCTGTTTCTTCTCTCTGTCAACTCAGCGCCTCTGCGCTGTCTCCTACTTTTCACCCATTAATTTCCTTCTCGCTCCGTCCCTCATCCACCATCTGTTGATACGCATCCCTCTTCGTAATCCCGCGTTCTTTCGCCGCCAGCTTTAGCGCCTCTTTTCGATCCAGTTTTGCCTGGTGCATCAATTCATCTACCCGCGCGGCCAACGATTGCGCTGTATCCACATGCACTCCCGCCACCGTCTCTTCTGGCCCGATCACCAACGTAATCTCGCCTTTCGCCGGATGCTCCTCCAAACCCGCCAGCAACTCTGACAATTTCCCCCGCCGGAATTCTTCATGCATCTTTGTCACTTCACGCGCGATGCACGCCGTCCGGTCTCCCAAAATCTCGCGAGCGTCTGCCACACTCTCTGCAATCCGGTGCGGTGCCTCGTAGAAAATAAGCGTCCGATCTTCGATCCGTAAACGCTCCAGCGCCCGCCGTCTCTCCCCACTGCGCGCCGGCAAAAAACCCACAAATAAGAACTCCTCGTTCGGCAATCCCGAGGCCGCCAGCGCCGCTACCAGCGCCGAAGCGCCCGGAATGGGGACCACCGGCACATGATGCCGTATCGCCAGCGCCACCAGCCGATGTCCCGGATCGCTCACCAGCGGCATCCCCGCATCACTCACCAACGCAATCGACGCACCTTGTTCCAACGCATGCACCAACTCCGCCGCCCGCGTAATCTCGTTATGTTCGTGATAACTCACCAGCGGCTTGTGAATCTCATAGTGATTCAACAACTTTAGCGTGTGCCGCGTATCTTCACACGCGATCTGATCCACTTCCTTCAACACCCGCAGTGCCCGCAGCGTAATGTCTTCTAAGTTTCCAATCGGCGTAGCCACCAGATACAAACAACCGCGTCGCGCCGCTGCTGCAGGCTCACTCGCAAATTGTTCCTTTTCTGTTTCCATTGCCGCCCTCACCTGCAGCGAGTCTAGCACGCGTCGTAAAGCCCCATCCCGCGCATGCTATAATCACGGTTTTCCATCATCTACAGGAGGATTGCCAGTGCCGTTGTACGAATATGAGTGCGAGAAGTGCCATCGCCGCACCGAGAAAATCGAAAATGTAAACGGTCCCCACCTCAAGAAGTGCCCGCAATGCGGCGGCAAAGTGGAGCGCTTGGTCTCTTCTTCCGCGATTCAATTCAAAGGTTCTGGCTGGTACGTCACCGACTAC
Source organism: Candidatus Acidiferrum sp. (assembly GCA_036491775.1). Taxonomy (GTDB): domain Bacteria; phylum Acidobacteriota; class Terriglobia; order Acidiferrales; family UBA7541; genus Acidiferrum. The sequence goes on along the minus strand of DASXBH010000192.1, from coordinate 460 downwards.
GCCGGGAAGAAATCGTCATCCACCGAAAGCGTCGCCGCAGGCAAGTCCGATTCCAAGGATTCGTCAGGCGATAAAGATTCCTCTTCGAAGGACTCCAGCAAAGATTCGTCTGCTAAAGAATCAACCTCAAAAAGTTCGTCGAAAGAGTCGACCAGTTCCTCCGACTCCAAAGACAAGAAGCCCGCAAGGAAAAAAGATTAGCGCTCGTTCGGTCCCGCGACGGTCGCCGCGAAGACTGGCATCCCGTTAACCCCGAGCCTCGAGAGGACCGGACCACTCCGTGCGGAGCGATGGGATCGTGGCACCCGAAATAGACCCGTCTATAGCTGACGGTACATGGCGCTCTTAGCGCGTCTAGCCCTGCCGCACATTCTTCCTACAGCTTCAATCCCTTCAAATAACTCCGGAACGCCCCGCCAAACTCCGAGTTCTGCATTCCCAATTCCACCGTAGCCTTCAG